>NZ_JAIZRS010000059.1:0-7143 GCF_020419985.1 Burkholderia sp. AU32262 | reverse complement strand
GGGACTGGATGCCAATTCCACCGGAAAAATACTCGTCAACGATGCGTTGCTTGAACTGCTCGTTGTACTTCGTCATGAAAAACACCCCAAAGGTTGGACGGGTGTCCAACTTTTGGGGTGCAATTCATTCGGGCGCCTTTTTTTTGTCCGCAGAAAGCGATGACGATAATCGGGAGCGTCCGAATGCAAAAAAGCGAGGCCCGTGCCTCGCTTTTTCGTTCTGCGCCCGTATGGCGCGGTGCGGGTCGACCGGTGGCTCAGCGCGTGTATTCGCCGTTGGCTTCCGGCTGGAACACGATCTCGGCGACCTTCATCAGCTTTTCGGCACCGCTCGGCTGCATCACCTTGACCATCTGGCCGCGTTGCGTGCCCAGCAGCGCCATGCCGACGGGCGAGAACACGTTCAAGCGGCCGAGTTCGAGGTTGGCGGCGTCCGGATAAACGATCGTCCAGGTGGCCTGTTCCTGGGTCGCTTCGTCGAGCAACGTGATTTGCGAGTTCATCGTGACGACGTTCGCCTTGATGGCGTCGGGCTGGACGATATCGGCGCGTTCGAGCAGCGTGTCGAGCATCGTCTGAAAGCGCGGGTTGTGCTCGGCGTGCTTTTCGAGGCGAGCGACGTCGAGTTCGGTCAGCTGGTAAAGGCGTTGTTTCATGGGAGTTCTCCAAATGATCGGCAGGGGCAGGCGTGGCGTGCCTATGAGGATCGCCCGGAGCCTGTCTGACCTGGCTCCGGGGTGGAGACCGAGCGGTCAGATCAGGCGCCGGGCAGGGGCGAGCGGCGCCTGGGCCGTGCGTCGAGCGAGGGGATGCGCCGGCTGGCCGGCGCACGCGCGCACGCCGGCCGGGCCGGACGGCGAAACCGAAAGGGGCGTGAGCGCGTACATGGTGGACGGAATATCGACTGGCGAATAAAACCTTACGATTCTACAACACAACCGTCCGGGCAAGTGATTCGATTGTTGGCGTTTCGTCAGCGATTGTTGTGCGGATGAAGCAAGTTGCAACGCCTCTGTCTGAAAACCATCGGCGATTTTTTCCAGAAACGCAACGCTGTATATTCAAACTAAGGGTTTCCCCTTGGTTCGGCGAGCACTACACTGGACTCAATCGCTTCAGACAGTCCCCGTCGAGGCGACGTCAAAAGACAACATATTCCGGAGGTAAATCATGAAGTCGATCGTCTACGCAGCCATCGCCGCATCCGTCCTTGCCGCTCCGATTGCATCGTTCGCGCAGTCCGAGCAGGGGTTGACCCGCGCTCAGGTCAAGGCCGAACTCGTGCAACTCGAGCAGAACGGCTACAAGCCGGTGGCGAGCGATTCGCAATATCCGAGCGACATCCAGGCTGCTGAACAGCGTATCCAGCCGAACCAGCCTGCGCTCGCGCAGGCCGATACGAGCGGCTACGGTGCCGTGGCGACGGGTGCCGCACAATCCGGCCGCCGTGTGACGCGGGAAGCGCCAAATCCCGTGAATTCGGTCTACTTCGGTAACTAATTGAACGTTTCCCGGGTCTGCCCGAGCGCACCGCTGAATCGACGAGACGCGCGCTGACCGCGCGTCGTTCGCCCGCAGGAGCAGAACCTCCGTCGCCGCATGCCGGCGGCTTTGAGCCCAGACGCTGACGCGTTTGGGCCTTTTTTGCTGACGCGAATCAGGCCGACGTGACGGTAGGTGTGCCGTGGATATAGTGTTCGAGTTGGCTGATCGTGAACTGCTGATCGGCAATCACGCTCTTCACGAGGTCGCCGATCGAGATGAGGCCGACCAGCTTGCCGCCGTCGAGCACGGGCAGGTGGCGCATCCGGTGCTCGGTCATCAGCGCCATGCACTCGTCTGTGGATTGTGACGGTTCGACGTAGCGCACCTTCGCCGTCATGATTTCCTCGACGCGGGTGGCTTTCGACGAGCGGTCCTGCAGGACGATCTTGCGCGCGTAGTCGCGCTCGGTGACGATGCCCGCGATGTCGTCGCCGTCCACGACCAGCAGTGCACCGATACCCTTTTCGGCCATCAGCTTGATGGCGTCGTAGACGAGATCGGTCTTCGTGACGGTGTAGATGGTACGGCCCGAATCCGGCTTGGCCTTGAGAATCTGCGCGACAGTCGTGCTCATTCGCTTTCTCCGTATGCAGGTCGATGCAGGGCAGGCGGGACGTGATGCGCGTCACCCGGTGAGCCCAGTATAGCCGGGCGGGCGGCGGCAGTCGCGTGACGTTTCCAGATTAGCGGTAAACTCCCGTCACGCACCATCCACACAACTCCTACATTCCTGAACGTTTCCATTGAATTCATGATGTCTTCGCGTCCCCAATCGCCCTCGCCGGGCAATGGCCAGGCCGACGAGTGCGTGACGCTCGTCGCCACCGCGTCGCTGCCTACGCGCTACGGTACGTTCACGTCATACGCGTTTCGCGTATCGGGCAGCGATGCCGAACATCTCGCGCTCGTGATGGGCGACGTGACCGGCGAGCAGTCCGTGCTCACCCGTCTGCATTCCGAATGCCTGACCGGTGACGTGTTCGGCTCGTACCGCTGCGATTGCGGCGAGCAACTCGATCTCGCGTTGCGCTACATCGCCGCCGAAAACCGCGGCGTGCTGCTATATCTGCGCGGTCATGAAGGCCGCGGCATCGGCCTGAGCAACAAGATCCGCGCGTACGCGCTGCAGGAGCAGGGGCGCGATACCGTCGAGGCGAACCGCGATCTCGGTCTCCCCGACGACGCCCGCGAATACGATTCGGCCGCCGCGATCCTGCGCATCCTTGGCGTGACGTCGGTGCGGCTGATGAGCAACAACCCGAAGAAGTTCGACGCGCTCGTGAAGCACGGTATTCCCGTCTGCGAGCGCGTGGCGCTCGCGGTGCCCGTGCGCGAGGAAAACGAACGTTATATCCGCACGAAGCAAACGAAGTTCGGGCATTACTTCGAAGAAAATGAATAGTGGAAACTTTGGCGTTATCCGGATTGCTCTGAATTGATCTGGTGAATCCAGTAAGCTTTTGATTTAAAAGTGAATATTTGGATTCCGTCGTGTCGGCGCCTGCATGGGCGCTTGCCTCCGCATGGCCAAGCACGTTGCGTCGGCGTGGTTTTTTCGGCGTTGTGCACCAAACCTACATCGTTTTTTAGGCAGATTCCCGGGCCTCATCTCTAGGTTTCGATAAGTCGACAGTCGTTGACGTTTTGCCACAAATCGTTGATTAACGGTCGAACCGCTTGCGACGAGCGACGTGCGCTATGCGGGGGCACTTGACGCCTTGATCTCTGCGTGGGAAATAACGCGTTGGCGAACGGAAATTTCGTCTGCAGTTCGTGGGCCCGTCGCAACAATAATTCGCTTGATCGCTTCGCTGGCTAAAGCCCGTAGCGGATGCGCGTGCGTATGGTCAATCCTCACTTTCCGCTCAGCGCTTTGGCGTTACCAGGCAATTGGGCGATCCGGGGGACGCGGCGTCCGCATTGTTCCGTTCGCCTCCTCCGACGCCGGCCGGCACCTCGCCACACCTGGACAGGGCCTTCTCCAGACGTACTGTGTCCATTCCGTGGTCTGACGTGGCGTGTCATGCTTGCGATTGTCGTGGCAATATTCCGGCCATTAATCCTGTGGGCCTGAATGCAGAGGGGCTGGGTATTGCAGTGACGTCTTTGCGACGATGATCCGCAGTTTCGCGTCGTCGGCTTCTTCACCTCCAAGTGGCGCGGAAAAGGAATGGATCTGGATTGGAAACAGCGCACGCATCAGTACGTCCAGTCGCGGCGTCAACACCCTGCCTGGCAATTGCTGGCGGCGCGTAGCGCACCGCTCGTGCTGAGTTGCTTACAGACGTTGTTTGAAAAGAGTCACGACGGTATTGAGGTCGACGTGGCCGAACAAATGCTCGCAGCCGTGCTGGAGCAGCACGCGAATTCAGACGAATTTGGCGTTGATCCCGAGGGCGATTGTGCGGCACTGGCGCGCAAGGAGCTGCGGGGATGGATTCGGCGTTCGTTGCTGATTGAACGGGCTGGGCGTCTCTATGCCACCGATGCGCTCGAGGAAGCGCTGCGATTCGTCGCCGCCCTGGACGGGCGCTTAATGACCTCGACGGCATCACGGCTATCGATCGTGCAACGCGAGATCGAAAACCTGGAATCCAACCTTAATCCGGATCGTCGAAGTAGATCGCGCTATTTGCAGCGGAAGATCCAGGAGTTGGAGCGGGAACTCGAAGACGTCAAGACGGGTAACGTGCGTGCGATGACGGAATCGGAGGCTATCGAGGGTATCCGGGAAATCTACAATCTGGCTACGAGTTTGCGTGCCGACTTTCGTCGGGTCGAAGACTCTTATCGTGAGGCCGATCAAGCGTTGCGGCAGTCGATCATTAGCGAGCGCGGTCATCGGGGCGCGGTCGTGGACAAACTGTTGAACAGCCATGACGAACTGCTCGAAACCGCCGAAGGAAAGGTTTTTCGCGGTTTTCAGCAGCAGTTGGGACGCTCTGCCGAACTCGACGCGATGAAGCATCGGCTGCGCCAGATCATTCAGCATCCCGCCACGCGCTCGGCACTCAATCCCAGCCAGCAACATGAACTGCGCTGGCTCATCATCCGCCTGATCGACGAATCGGCAGCGGTCATCCGCGCGAGAGCTCGAAGTGAACGTGACGTCAAGGGGTTCCTCCGTACGGGACTTGCGGCCGAACATCATCGGGTTGGCGAACTGATCCACGACGTGTTGCAGCAAGCGCTGGCACTCGACTGGGCGAGCGCCTCGACGCGCAACATGGACGGTCCGTTGCCGCCCGTTGCAATTTCCGTGGCGGGTCTACCGCTCGTGGAAAGAATCAGGTTCAAGGCCATTCAGGACGATGCGCGACTCGTGCTCGAACTGCAGGCGCGAAGCATGGACCCACGATCCATCGACGACGAATTTTGGGAGGCGTTCGATGGTTTGGATCGACAGGCACTGTGTGAGAGTACGGTGGCGTTGCTCGAGCAACATGGCACGCGCATGGGGATCGCAGAACTGGCGCGGCATCTGCCGCCGACGCATGATCTGGAGACAATCGCGCTCTGGTTGAGCATGGCGCGGGAAGCAGGGGTTTCGATGGACGGGGAGCGGGAAAGCGTCGACGTAATGGGGCGTGATGGCATGCCGCTGCGCTTTGACGTTCCGGTCGTGGCGCTCGGTTTCGACGACGTGCGCGGCTTGGATATGGAGCTATAAGATGGTAAGCATATTCGATACGCTGACCGCATCGAAGGACGACGGACGTGAGGTTGACAAGGTTGCGCAGTTGTCGGGAGCTCATGACGAGGCCAGCGAATTTGACGCCGGTCCGTCGGCGGAGGCGGCGAGTTTCACATCTCGGGACGTGAAGGATGCATGCCAGGAACTGCTCAAATTCGGCCTTCTCGAGGTTGCTCGCAAACCCAACCTCTACCGGATTACCGCGACGAGTCGTGCAGACATCGACCGCATTCTGGAGCCGCTGGATTTGGTGCTCAAGATTGATGACATTCGTGGGCTGGCCTTCGTCAGTGTCGCTCAGTCGTACTGCCGTGAATCCGAGGACGACGAATGGTCTCATCCGCTGGTTCGCCGACAGCGCCTGACGCTAGAGCAATCGCTTCTGGTTGCGCTACTGCGGCAGCGCTATCTGGCTCATGAGCAGGAACGGGGTATCGGCGTCCCCGATGCACCTGCGTTGGTCGAAGATGTCGCTGCTCAGTTGCAACTCTACCTTGGAGGCTTGGGAAGCGACACGCGGGAACTCCAGCGCGCGCGCAATCTGCTCGATAAGCTCAAGCCGCATGGGGTCGTCTCGGAAGTCGACCAGCAGGATCAGTTTATGATTCGCCCGATTATTGTCCATCTTGCCAATCCCGAGAACTTGTTAGGGTTGCTCCAGGCGCTCAAGCAGGCATCGCCGGGCATACAGCGCACGGATGATTGTGCGCCGGTGGGGGACGACGGGGAGATTGCATGATCTCGGCCAACTCGGACCATCGCGCTATCGACGCGCTGTTGTCGACGCCGGCATTCATTCTCACCCGTCTCGATCTCTTCAATTGGGGGCCGTTCGGCGGGCGCCATCAGGCAGCCATCGATATCGAAGGTACGGCGATCATTGGCCAGACAGGCAGCGGCAAGACCACGCTCATTGACGCCCTGATGACGTTGATTGCCGCGCAGCCGCGCTACAACCTCGCGTCGACCGGAGGGCACGAGAGCGATCGCGACCTCGTCTCGTATGTGCGTGGGGTTTCCGGCGCGGGACGTGAAGGTGATACAGACCATATCTCCAGACCGGGAAAGACTGTGTCAGCGATTGCCGCTACCTTTGGCAATGGCAGCGACACGCTGACGATTGCCGGAATATTTTCGCTGGAGGGAAGCGGCTCCTCGGCCACTGAACTCGATCGGATCTGGATGATCGAGCGGGGCGCGGAGTTTGGTCTTGACGAATTGCTGGAATTGCATAACGCCGGGGGCAAGCGGGCGCTCAGGCAACATGAGCGAGCGTCTTCAGGGAGCCTGAAAGTATACGACAGCAAGAAGGCGTACATCCTGGAATTGCGTCGCATCTTCGAGGTCGGCGAGAACGCGTTCACCCTGCTCAATCGCGCGGCCGGCCTGAAGCAACTCAACAGCATTGACGACCTCTTCCGGGATCTGGTGCTGGACGATCGATCGGCCTTTCCGCGGGCGCTGGAGGTGGCGTCCGAGTTCGACAATCTCGCGGAGATTCGGGAGGAACTGGAGACGGCAAGAAAGCAGCGGGATTCGCTGGTGCCGATCGAAAAGGGGTGGGCGCAGCGTGCGGAGAGACTCGAGCAGCGGGATCTTCAGGTTCGTCTCGTTTCGCTTTTGCCCATCGCGGTTGCGACTCGCGAGCATCAATTGTGGGTCGATCGGGAGCGCGAACTGGGACAGGAGAAAGCGGGCTGTGAACGACGGATCGAAGACCACACCCGTCGCACAAAGGAGCTCGAATCAGCGGCACAAAGGCTGCGCGACATCTATCGGAGGTATCCGGAATTTAGTGTGTGAGGCGGGTTGAGATTCAGACTCCAATGTTGAATCGTTCTGGGTAAAGCAGTGCGAACTGAGTCATGGCGCTCTTCCAATCGTGCCGGGAACCCGTCCACTTG
>NZ_JAIZRS010000058.1:0-9834 GCF_020419985.1 Burkholderia sp. AU32262 | reverse complement strand
GCTTCGTACCCGTCTTGCCCGCGAGCGTCACCGACTCGTGGTTTGCCGTGCCGTCCGCATTTTTGTCATACGTCACCGCAGCAAGCGACTTGCCGTCTTCGCCGATCAGGCCCGACGACTTCAGCTGTGACACGTTTACCGCGTCGAGGTCGGCCTTACCCGCCGCCACGTTCGACAGCGTCGTGCCACCTTTACCCGCCAGTGTTGCCGATTGGTAGTTCGGCGTGCCGTCCTTGTTCTTGTCGTACGTCACCGCGGCACGCGTGTCGCCATCCGCATCCACCAGGCCCGTGTTCGTGAACTGGTTCTTGATGTGCGTGATGTCGCCCGTGTTGCCTGCCACTCGACCGTCCAGGTTCTCCAGCGCATCGCCTACCGTGTGGTAATCGACCTTCTTCGTATCGTCCGCCGGATCGGCCAGCGTGTACGTCGGCGCCTTCAGCTTCCCGCTTTCGTCCACCATCGAGCCACCACCCAGCGCGTCCGCCACGCTCTGCGCCGTGCCATGCAGCTGCGAGCCGTTGACTGCGTCCTTGCTGTCCGCGCTCACCTTGCCAGCCGCCACATTCGACAGCGTCGTGCCCGCCTGGCCCGCCAGCGTCACCTTGTCCTTCGTCACGCTGTCGTAAGACACGGCCAGCGGGTTCATGCCGCCTTCCACGTCGCTGATTGCTTTCGTCAGTTGATCGACGTTCACCGCGTCCGTGCCGGCCGTGCCCTGTGCAACGTTCGACAGCGTCACCGGGCCCGTCGACTTCCCGCCGCCCAGCGTCACCGAGTTGAAGTTCGGCGTGCCGTCCGGCTTCTTATCGTACGTCACCGCGGCAATCGACTTGCCGTCCTCGCCGATCAAACCCGACGACTTCAGCTGCGATACGTTCACCGCGTCCATGTCGGCCGTACCGGCCTTCACGTTCGACAGCGTCGTGCCTGCCTTGCCCGCCAGCGTCACCTTGTCCTTCGACGTGCTGTCGTACACCACCGCCAGCGATTCGCCCGTCGTCTTGTCGATGACGCCGCCATCCGTCAGGGTGTCCTTCAGGTTGCCCAGGTTCTCGTTCGTCGCGAACAACTGCGAGCCGTTCACCGCGTCCGTGCTCGTCGCCGACAGTTCGGCCGCCTTCACGTTCGTCAGCTTCGTACCCGTCTTGCCCGCGAGCGTCACCGACTCGTGGTTTGCCGTGCCGTCCGCATTTTTGTCATACGTCACCGCAGCGATCGACTTGCCGTCTTCGCCGATCAGGCCCGACGACTTCAGTTGCGATACGTTCACCGCGTCCTTGTCGGCCTTGCCGTCTGCCACGTTCGACAATGTCGTGCCGCCAACACCGGCCAGCGTCGCCGACTTGAAGTTCGGCGTACCGTCCGCGTTCTTGTCGTACGTCACCGCAGCAAGCGACTTGCCGTCGTCACCGATCAGGCCCGACGACTTCAGCTGCGATACGTTCACCGCGTCCAGATCCGCCGTACCGGCCTTCACGTTCGACAGCGTCGTGCCTGTCTTGCCCGCCAGCGTCACCTTGTCCTTCGACGTGCTGTCATACACCACCGCCAGCGATTCGCCCGTCGTCTTGTCGATGACGCCACCATCCGTCAGGGTGTCCTTCAGGTTGCCCAGGTTCTCGTTCGTCGCAAACAGTTGCGAGCCGTTCACCGCGTCCGTGCTCGTCGCCGACAGCTCACCAGCCTTCACGTTCGTCAGTGTCGTGCCGCCTTCGCCGGCCAGCGTCGCCGACTTAAAGTTCGGCGTGCCGTCCGCGTTCTTGTCGTACGTCACCGCAGCAAGCGACTTGCCGTCCTCGCCAACGAGGCCCGACGACTTCAGTTGCGATACGTTCACCGCGTCCATGTCGGCCGTGCCAGCCTTCACGTTCGGCAGCGTCGTGCCCGCCTGGCCCGCCAGCGTCACCTTGTCCTTCGTCACGCTGTCGTAAGACACGGCCAGCGGGTTCATGCCGCCTTCCACGTCGCTGATCGCTTTCGTCAGTTGATCGACGTTCACCGCATCCGTGCCGGCCGTGCCCTGTGCAACGTTCGACAGCGTCACCGGGCCCGTCGACTTCCCGCCGCCCAGCGTCACCGAGTTGTAGTTCGGCGTGCCGTCTGCCTTCTTGTCGTACGTCACCGCGGCAATCGACTTGCCGTCCTCGCCGATCAGGCCCGACGACTTCAGCTGCGACACGTTCACCGCGTCCAGATCCGCCGTACCGGCCTTCACGTTCGACAGCGTCGTGCCTGCCTTGCCCGCCAGCGTCACCTTGTCCTTCGACGTGCTGTCGTACACCACCGCCAGCGATTCGCCCGTCGTCTTGTCGATGACGCCGCCATCCGTCAGGGTGTCCTTCAGGTTGCCCAGGTTCTCGTTCGTCGCAAACAGTTGCGAGCCGTTCACCGCGTCCGTGCTCGTCGCCGACAGTTCGGCCGCCTTCACGTTCGTCAGCTTCGTACCCGTCTTGCCCGCGAGCGTCACCGACTCGTGGTTTGCCGTGCCGTCCGCATTTTTGTCATACGTCACCGCAGCGATCGACTTGCCGTCTTCGCCGATCAGGCCCGACGACTTCAGTTGCGATACGTTCACCGCGTCCTTGTCCGCCTTGCCGTCTGCCACGTTCGACAACGTCGTGCCGCCAACACCGACCAGCGTCGCCGACTTGAAGTTCGGCGTACCGTCCGCGTTCTTGTCGTACGTCACCGCAGCAAGCGACTTGCCGTCCTCGCCGATCAGACCCGACGACTTCAGCTGCGACACGTTCACCGCGTCCATGTCGGCCGTACCGGCCTTCACGTTCGACAGCGTCGTGCCTGTCTTGCCCGCCAGCGTGACCTTGTCCTTCGTCGCGCTGTCGTAAGACACGGCGTTCGGGTCGGAGCCGCCGTTCTTCGCCATCGCGTCCAGCGCGTCGCCGACGTTGTTGTACGTCGTGTCGCCGACCTTGTACGTCGGTGCCGTGATGTTGCCATCGGTGCCGATGCCCGCGCCCCCGCCGAGCGCATTCGTCACGCCCGTCAACTGGCTCACGTTCACCGCATCGTTGTTTTTGGTACCCTTTGCGACGTTGACGATCTGGCGCTGCATCGAGTTCGACCCGACGGAAAGTGCATTACCGCGATCGGCGACGGAGTTAGCGCCCAGCGCGATACCGCCACTATTGCCTGATGTCACGCTTGCGTTGGCACCCAACGCCATTGCATCGGTTACGTTTTGCGCAACCTTCGCGGACTTGCCGAGCGCCACGCTGTTCGCGCTCCCGCCCATCGTCGCCGCCTTGTCGCCCATGGCAATCGAGCTCTGACCCAAAGCCATCACGCCGTTGTTACCGACCGCCACCGCATTTTGCGCGTTGGCCTTCACGTGGGAACCGATGGCCAACGCACCCGCGCCATTGGTCGTGACCATGCTGCCCATCGCGACCGAGAACGGTTGGTCGACCCCCGTCTGCGCAATACTGCCGAGCGCGACCGAACCCTCCGAAAGGGCGGCGGCCTGCAGACCGATCGCAACCGTATCGAGGCCGCCCGCAGCGCTCCCCACGCCGATGGCCGCGGCCGTTCCCAGCGTCGGATCCGTGCCGTTGATCGATGCCACGTTCGGCATGGTGCCGTCCGCACCCATCCCTTCGATTGCAACGAAGGTACCCGGCTTCGATTCGACGTCACGCGTCATCCGCTGCATCCGCTTGTTTGCGGTTTGCATCGCATTGGTCAACTGGTGCATCGTGACGGCATCGGTTTCGTCAACGCCATCGCTGACGTTGACGATCCGGCGCGTCGCGGCGGTGTCACCGACCGACACGGTATTGGCGCCCGAAGCGACCGAGTTGATCCCGATCGCGACGGAGTTCCTGCCCGTCGCCCTGGCACCCGAACCGATCGCCAGTGTGTCGGTATTCGTCGCCATCGCCTGCGAGCCGATCGCCACGCTGTTCTTGCCCAGCGCATTGGCCTGCATGCCCGTGGCATTGACCTTGATGTACTTCATGTCGAGCGTGCCGTCGCCGAGATCCTTCTTGATCTCGTCCTTGACGTCGCTCATGCCGCTTTGGAGCTGGGCCACGTTGACGGCATCGGTAGCGGCCTGGCCGGTCGCGACGTTCTTCAGCGAGACCGGCTTCGTCGCGCCCGTGCCGCCCAGCGTCACGCTCGTCTTGCCCGCGCCGTCATAGTGCACGGCGTTCGCGTCCTCGCCACCTGCGCCGCCCGAGGCGGCCGCGGCCTGAAGCGCGTCGCCGACGTTGTTGAAAGTCTTGTCACCGACCTTGTAGGTCGGCTTCGAAAGGGTGCCGTCCGTATTGACGATCGTTTCGCCGCCGAGTGCCGATGCGACGCTCGACGACACGTCATACAGTTGGCCGCCGTTCACGGCGTCCTTGCTGGCCGATGCGACCTTGCCGGCCTTCACGTTCGTGACGATCGTGCCGCCCGTGCCGCCCAGCGCAACGGTGCTCTTCGTCGCATCCTTGTATACGACCGCGAGCGACTCGCCGGTCGACGGGTCGATCAGCCCGCTATCGTTCAGCGACTTCTCGACATCGGTCACGCGGTTGTTGGTCGCGAACAGTTGCGCGCCGTTGACGGCGTCCGTGCTGTTCGCCGACAGCGTGGCCGCGCGCACGTTGGTGAGCTTGACCGCGGCCGAGCCGGTGCCGCCGAGGGTCACCGAATTCTTCGCGGTGGAGTCGTACTCCACCGCATTTTCCGACCCGCCGCCCGAGGCGGAAGCCGCCAGCAGCGCATCGCCGACGTTGTCGTAGGTCTTGCTGCCGATCGTGTAGGCCGGTTTCTTGATGTTGCCGCTCGCGTCGACGGCAGCGTTGCCGCCCAGCGTGGCGGTCACATCCTTGAGCTGCGCAATGTTGACGGCATCGGTCGCCTGCGTGCCGCGCCCGACGTTGACGATCTGACGCTCGAAACCGGCGGTGCCCACCGATACCGTGTTGTCCCGGTCAGCTTCGGAATACGAACCGAGTGCCAGCGAGTCGGCGCCGCGCGCCGCCGCGCTCTGACCGATCGCGATCGCGTTGTCCGCTGCCGCCGCAGCCTGCGAGCCGATCGCCATCGTACCTGCCCGCGCCGCCATCGACGAATCGCCGATCGCCAGTGCGGATTCCGCCGTCGCCTTCGCCTTCCGGCCCAGCGCGTAGGCACCCCAACCGGTCGCCTGTGCCTCGTTGCCGAGCGCGATCGACGACTTGCCGCCCGCATTGGCAGCTGCCCCAAGCGCAATCGCACCTTCTTCGCCGAGCGCCGATGCATTGGCACCGAACGCGACGTTGTTGCCGGCCGCCGTCGCCGCGGTACCGATCGCTACCGCACCGCTGAGACCCGACGTGGACGGACGCGTTTTCGCGCTGCTGCCGATCGCGATCGAGTTCTCGCCCATCGCCGACGCGTTATCCGTGCCGTCGCCCCTCGCATTGATCTTCACGTATGCGCTGTTGTCGGACACGACTGCCCGGGTATCGGGGACACTTCGCTTCAGCGTTTGCGGATTCTGCTTGACGTCGGCCAGATGGGTACGCTCGTCGAGCGTCGGGTCTGCCGCGTCGACTTCGTCCGCGTACGCGGACCCCATCGAAGCCACGACCAGCGCGGCGGCCGCCGCGATTTTTGATTTCGACGAGCTCGACGATTTCGAGCGTCCGCGCGCAATTTCCGATGCGGCGCACCAGGTGCTGGTCGAGGCGTTCCACACGACACGATACGACTTGTTCATACGAACCTTTCCCTTTGGTAAACCTCTCGGCAACGTGCATCGGCTTTGCGTAGCCATATCGATGCGACGACTCGGCGAGAGCGGTGACAAGTAGCTCAACGCTTACGGTTTTCCGGAAAGAAATGCGAAACGTGACTGCTGAGGAAATCGCATGAAGACGGACGGAAGATCATGCCGACAGCGCTGCGAAATCGCGCGTTTCAACCGGATACTGAAAGCTGGCTGAAACTCTATTGGCGCGCCCTCATCTCGAAAACAGGACGAGAACTAAATAGGTGGGAATACGTTTACAACTTGTACGAATTGCCTTTTATCTCTAATAAATTTCACAGGATTTAAAGGATTTGCCGGACCACACCAGGCATCGAATAATTAGATATTTCCTGTATCAAAAAAGTCGCGGAGACGACGCGTTTCGCTGAACGGCGGAGCCGGACGGCATGCAACGGCACCCTGCTTGAACCTGGTCTTCCGGACCGCTCGCACGCCTGGAAAATCCGCTATACTTTGCCGACTGCCGCCCTTGGCGGCAGGTCGGAAGCGCGCCGATTTGCTGACTCGATTGCGGGCGCGCGAACCGGCCGGGGTTTGATGCGTCGATGCGTCGCTCCCCAGGCGGGTTCACTACAAATGCGGCTAAAGAGGTCGTCAGCCGCGCACCTTCGCCTCCGCGCATCGCCGACACCGTTTAGCCGCCCAGTCATAAGGCGGAACGAATGGACTCGATCGGCATCGTCGCTCCACAGACCATGCACTTCGCCGAACCGCTGCGCTTGCAAAGCGGCAGCGTGCTCGGCAACTATCAGCTCGTCGTCGAGACTTACGGCGAGCTCAACGCCGCGCGCTCGAACGCGGTGCTCGTCTGCCACGCGCTCAACGCGTCGCACCACGTCGCCGGCGTCTACGCGGATGATCCGCGCAGCACCGGCTGGTGGGACAACATGGTCGGCCCGGGCAAGCCGCTCGACACCAACCGCTTCTTCGTGATCGGCGTGAACAACCTCGGGTCGTGCTTCGGCTCGACGGGCCCGATGAGCGTCGATCCGTCGACCGGCAAGCCGTACGGCGCCAAGTTCCCGGTGGTCACCGTCGAGGACTGGGTGCACGCCCAGGCGCGCGTCGCCGACGCGTTCGGCATCGAGCGCTTCGCGGCCGTGATGGGCGGCAGCCTCGGCGGGATGCAGGCGCTCGCATGGAGCCTGATGTATCCGGAGCGCGTCGCGCACTGCATCGACATCGCGTCGACGCCGAAGCTGTCCGCGCAGAACATCGCGTTCAACGAGGTCGCGCGCTCGGCGATCCTGTCCGATCCCGATTTCCACGGCGGCGACTATTACGCGCACAACGTCAAACCGAAGCGCGGCCTGCGCGTCGCGCGGATGATCGGCCACATCACGTATCTGTCCGACGACGACATGGCCGAGAAATTCGGCCGGGCGCTGCGCCGCGCGGACGGCGCGCTCGACGCGTACAACTTCAGCTTCGACGTCGAGTTCGAGGTCGAGTCGTACCTGCGCTACCAGGGCGACAAGTTCGCCGACTACTTCGACGCGAACACCTACCTGCTGATCACGCGCGCGCTCGACTACTTCGATCCGGCCAAGGCGTTCGACGGCAACCTGACGGCCGCGCTCGCGCATACGCAGGCGAAGTACCTGATCGCGAGCTTCTCGACCGACTGGCGCTTCGCGCCCGCGCGCTCGCGCGAGATCGTGAAGGCGCTGCTCGACAACAAGCGCACGGTCAGCTACGCGGAAATCGATGCGCCGCACGGCCATGATGCGTTCCTGCTGGACGACGCGCGCTATCACAACCTGATCCGCGCGTATTACGAACGAATCGCCATCGAGGTGGGAGCATGAACCAGCAAGCGCTGAATTCCCTGTCCGCGCGCGCGGACTTCCGCACGATCGCCCGCTGGGTCGAGCCGCGCTCGAGCGTGCTCGACCTCGGCTGCGGCGACGGCTCGCTGCTCGCGCTGCTGATGGAAGAACTGGACGTGACCGGCTACGGGATCGAGCTGAACGACGCGGGCGTGCTCGCGAGCGCGAAAAACGGCATCAACGTGATCCAGCAGAACCTCGAGGACGGCCTGCGCCTGTTCGAGGATCACAGCTTCGACATCGCGATCCTGTCGCAGACGCTTCAGACGATCCACCAGACCGCCGCGATCCTGCGCGAAACCGCGCGCGTCGGTCGCGAATGCATCGTGTCGTTCCCGAACTTCGGCTACTGGGCGCACCGGCTGTCGGTGCTGCGCGGCCGGATGCCGGTGTCGAAGTCGCTGCCTTATCAGTGGCACAACACGCCGAACGTGCGGGTGCTGACGATCAAGGATTTCGAGGCGCTCGCGCCCGAAGTCGGCGTCACGATCCTCGACCGCGTCGTGCTGCACGAAGGCCAGCCGATTCGATGGGGAGCGAACTGGCGTGGTAGTCTTGCTGTCTATCGCGTCAAGCGCAGCTGAGCCGGGGAGCCGTTGACGGAAGATCCGGCCCGCCCACGCGCGCGGCCGCCCCACCTTCGCCGGCCGCGCCGCCCGCGCTGCCGCCGCCTTCAGTCAACGCTACCCAGTTCCAGTCCATGTCGAAAACGCCACACGAGGCGCCCGCACTCACCGCTCACGAGGATCACCCCGGCTGGCGCGCCTATCTGAACAAGCACATGCTGATCTGCGTGTTCCTGGGCTTCACGTCGGGGCTGCCCCTGTTCACGCTCGTCTACCTCGTGCAGGCATGGCTGCGCTCCGAGGGCGTGAACCTGAAGGAGATCGGCCTGTTCGCGCTGATCCAGTTCCCGTATACGTGGAAGTTCCTGTGGGCGCCGCTGATGGACCGCTACATCCCGCGGCTGCCCGGCTGGCGGCCGGGCCGCCGGCGCGGCTGGCTGCTGCTCACGCAGGTGCTGGTCGCCGGCGCGATCGCCGCGCTCGGCTTCGTGTCGCCGCGCGACTCGATCTGGACGGTCGCCGCGCTCACGACGCTCGTCGCGTTCTTCGGCGCGAGCGCCGACATCGTGATCGACGCGTACCGCCGCGAACTGCTGCGCGACACCGAGCAGGGCCTCGGCAACGCGGTGCACGTGAACGCGTACAAGCTCGCCGCGCTGATCCCCGGCTCGCTGGCGCTGATCCTGTCCGACCACATGCCGTGGGACGCCGTGTTCGCGATCACCGGCGCATTCATGCTGCCGGGCATCCTGATGACGCTCGTCGTGCGCGAGCCGGAAGTGGCCGGCGCGCCGCCGCGCAACCTGCGCGACGCGATCGTGCTGCCGTTTCGCGAATTCATCCAGCGCGACGGCTGGGCCGGCGCGCTGCTCGTCGTCGCGTTCATCTTCCTGTTCAAGATCGGCGACACGATGGCCACCACGCTGTCGACGTCGTTCTTCCTCGACATCGGCTTCACGCGCACCGAAATCGGCATCGTCGCGAAAACCACCGCGCTCGTCGCGAGCGTCGCCGGCGGCATCATCGGCGGCATCTGGCTCGTGAAGATCGGCATCGGCCGCGGGCTGTGGATCTTCGGCGCGCTGCAGATGGTGTCGACGCTCGGCTTCGCATGGCTCGCGCAGCTCGGCCCCGGTTCGCCCGTGCTCGCGATGCTGTACGACTTCACCGTGTCGACGAGCCACGCGATCGCGGCCGCGCTGTCGGTGTTCGGCATCGCCGTCACGCCGCAATTCAGCCCGATGACGGTCGCGCTCGCGATCGTCTACGGCTTCGAAACCTTCACGACCGGGCTGACGATGGCCGCGTTCGTCGCGTACATCGCCAGCACGACCGATCCGCGCTACACGGCCACGCAGTTCGCGCTGTTCACGAGCCTGGCCTCCGTGCCGCGCACGCTCGCGTCGGCGGCGAGCGGCTTCATCGTCGCGAAGATCGGCTGGTTCGACTACTTCATCGTGTGCACCGCGCTCGCGATTCCCGGCATGCTGCTGCTGTTCAGGATCGCGCCGTGGAACGGTGCCGCGCGCAACGGCGAGGCGAGCCGTGCGCGGTAACCGCCTGCGCCGTCTCGCACGCGTGGCGGCCGCGTTGGGCGTCGGCGCCGCGGCGCTCGCCGCGCACGCGACCGACACCGGCGCGACGGCCGCGGGCTCCGCGCCGGCCGCGGCGC
>NZ_JAIZRS010000057.1:0-13282 GCF_020419985.1 Burkholderia sp. AU32262 | reverse complement strand
ACTAATTGCCCGTAAGGCTTGATCCTATAACAAGTCTGCCTTGTGTCGATGATCGTTAGTGCTTCAGCACTTACGAGCATCCCACGCAGAGCGTCGAGCAGCGA
This sequence comes from Burkholderia sp. AU32262, assembly GCF_020419985.1. Classification (NCBI taxonomy): domain Bacteria; kingdom Pseudomonadati; phylum Pseudomonadota; class Betaproteobacteria; order Burkholderiales; family Burkholderiaceae; genus Burkholderia; species Burkholderia sp. AU32262. Next base: position 13,178 of record NZ_JAIZRS010000057.1, on the reverse strand, counting down.
AGCTGATCGATGCGGCGCGCCGGTTGAAGTACCGGTGACCTGCGTAGCAAGACGAGACAAGTTGGATTCTCGTGTGTGATACACACAACTCAAGATTACTGCTTCTTCCAAGATTGGTTGCGCTGCGAAGCAACGCAACAACCCCCTTTGCCTGATGACCATAGCGAGTCGGTCCCACCCCTTCCCATCCCGAACAGGACCGTGAAACGACTCCACGCCGATGATAGTGCGGATTCCCGTGTGAAAGTAGGTAATCGTCAGGCTCCCTAAGCCAGAAACCCCCGCCCGACAAGGCGGGGGTTTTTGCATTTCGGCACCCCGAGAAGCATGATGCAGCGAGCCGTCTTGCTGCCATCCGTTCATCCATCAGACCGTGATCCGCAAGATCGGAAAAAATCGGCCCGGGATCGCTCTCGATTCTTTTTCGCCGATCTTTTCAGCTCCCAGCGCCAGATAGAACGATGCGGCATTCGGATCCGCTTCGATCACAAAGCTTTGGATGCCTCTCGCAGCGGCTTCAGCCCGAACCGCTTCCCACAGCGCACGGGCCACGCTCGCCCCATGTAACCAGGATGGACGAACAGCCATCCAGGTCGCATCGTATCGGCGGCACCTGACGAGACGCTTCGAATCCACCGGTCATTCAAGACTCCGCCTCCGCCGCATGGACGTCGCGCCGAAACGCGCCGGGGCTCGTGCCGGTCCATTTCCGGAACGCGCGATGAAAAGCGCTCGGCTCGGTGAAGCCGAGCTCGGCCGCGATCTCCGCGACGCCGAGCGCATGCCCGCGCAACAGCGACTGCGCCAGCGCGCCGCGCAACTCGTCCTTGATCGCGGCGAAGCTTTGCCCTTCGCTGCGCAAACGCCGCCGCAGCGTCGCGGGCGTCGTATCGAGGCGCACGGCCAGCGTGTCGAAGTCGGGCCACTCGGCGGCCGGCAGCGCCTTCAGGTGCGCGCGCGTTTTCGCGACCCAGCCCGTGTCGTGCCGGTAGCGCACGAGCAGGTTGCCGGGCGCACCGCGAAGGAAGGTCTTCAGCGCCTGTTCCGAACGGATCGTCGGTAGCGCGAGGTACGCGGCGTTGAATGCGAGCCGGCTGTCGGGCCGGTCGAAATGCACGGGGACGCCGAAGAACTGGTGATAGTCGCTGCGCTGGCCGGGGCTCGGGCACGCGAAGTCGATGCGCTGCAGCGGGATGCGCCGGCCAATCAGCCAGCACGCGACGCCGAGCAGGATCAGCCAGAACGTCCGGTACGCGAATGCCGGGTACGGCGCGCCCGATTGCGTCAGCACGATCTGCGCCTGCCCGTCGGCCACGACGAGTTCGCCGTGCGGCTCGTCGAGCACTACCCGCAGGAACTTCAGCGCACGCCGCAGCGCCTTGTCGAGCGTGCCCGCATGCAGCGCCGCGTGGCACAGCAGCGTGAAGCTGCCGCGCCGCATCGGACGCGCGGCGAGCCCGAAGAATTCGTCGTCGAGCGCGCCGGCGATCGCGAGCCACAGCCGGCCGTACTGCTGCGGCGTGACGGGCTCGCGCACCGCGGCCGGCAACCCGGCGGCGCGCAGCACGGGCGCGGTCGGCAGGTCGCGCCGGCGCAGGCACGCGAGCGCATCGTCGACGAAATCCGGCGAAATCATCTGCGGCCCCATTTTCCTGCGTCCTCCGACATGGCAAAAGCGATCACGATTCTAGATTCCGTTTGTCATTGATTGCAATGTAGCGGCTGTCTACTATCGATGTATCCCCGTCGCGCCCTGGCTCGTCGGCGGCCATAACGTACAGGAGACACGCATGCCTGAAGGAGCTACCGCCCGGGCGGTGCCGGCCTACGCCGACGCCGTGGCCCGGTTCAGTATCGAGACCGCCGCCGCGCAACTAGCCGGCGATCTGGAGCGCGGCCTGAACGCGTGCGTCGAGTGCTGCGACCGGCACGCGAAGGCCGACGCGATCGCGCTCGACTGGATCGATGCCGGCGGGCGGCACCACAGCTTCACGTTCGCGCAGATGCAGGCGCTCTCGGCCCGGGTCGCGAACCTGCTCGTCGCGCAGGGCGTGAAGCCGGGCGACGTGGTGGCCGGGCTGCTGCCGCGCACGCCCGAGCTCGTCGCGACGATCCTCGGCACGTGGCGTGCAGGCGCCGTGTACCAGCCGCTGTTCACCGCATTCGGCCCGAAGGCGATCGAGCACCGGCTGCGCATGAGCGGCGCGCGGCTCGTCGTGACGAACGTCGCGAATCGCGCGAAGCTCGACGAGGTCGCCGATTGCCCGCCGGTCGCGACGGTGCGCGAAGCAGGCGAGACGCTGTCGGCGCACGACATCGATTTCCGTGCGGCGCTCGACGCGCAGTCCGATACGTTCGAGCCCGTGCTGCGCAAGGGGTTGGACCTGTTCATGATGATGTCGACGTCGGGCACGACGGGTTTGCCGAAGGGCGTGCCGGTACCGCTGTACGCGCTGCTCGCGTTCGGCGCGTACATGCGCGAAGCGATCGATCTGCGCGCCGGCGACCGGTTCTGGAACATCGCCGATCCGGGCTGGGCATACGGGCTCTATTACGCGATCACCGGCCCGCTGCTGCTCGGCCATGCGACGACGCTGTACGAGGGCGGCTTCACGGTCGACAGCACGTATGACGTGATCGAACGGCTCGGCATCACGAGCCTCGCCGGCTCGCCGACCGCGTTCCGGATGCTGATGGCGGCCGGGCCGGAAGCGGCCGCGCGCGCGAAGGGCCGGCTGCGCGTGGTGAGCAGCGCGGGCGAACCGCTGAACCCGGAAGTGGTGCGCTGGTTCCACGCGGCGCTCGGCGCGCCGATCCACGATCACTACGGCCAGACCGAACTCGGGATGGTCGTGAACAACCATCACGGCCTCGCGCACGTGGTGCACATCGGTTCCGCCGGCTTCGCGATGCCGGGCTACCGTGTCGCGGTGCTCGACGAAGCGGGCCGCGAGCTCGGCCCCGGCGAGCCCGGCAACCTCGCGATCGACATCGCGCGCTCGCCGCTGCTGTGGTTCCGCGGCTACTGGCAGCAGGACACGCCGGCGATCGCCGGCGGCTATTACCGGACCGGCGACAACGTCGAGCTGGAGCCGGACGGCGCCGTGAGCTTCATCGGCCGCGCGGACGACGTGATCACGTCGTCCGGCTACCGGATCGGCCCGTTCGACGTGGAGAGCGCGCTGATCGAGCATCCGGCCGTCAGCGAGGCCGCCGTGATCGGCGTGCCCGATCCGGAGCGCACGGAGATCGTGAAGGCGTTCGTCGTGTTGTCGAAAGGGTTCGACGGCACGCCGGAACTGGCCGAGGAATTGAGTCTGCACGTGAAGCGGCGGCTGTCCGCTCACGCCTATCCGCGCGCGATCGATTTCGTCGACGCGCTGCCGAAAACCCCGAGCGGCAAGATCCAGCGCTTCGTGTTGCGCAAGATGGAAGCCGAGAAGGCCGTTCAACCCTGAATATGGACTGCGAATGAATATCGAGGATCGCGTTTTTCTGATTACGGGCGCAGGTTCCGGCCTGGGCGCCGCGGTGGCGCGCATGGTCGTCGCGCAAGGCGGCAAGGCCGTGCTGCTGGACGTCAACGAGGAGGCGGGTGCGAGTCTCGCCAACGAACTCGGCGCGGCCGCGCGCTTCGTGAAGACCGACGTGACGAGCGAGGCTGACGGCCAGGCGGCCGTCGCCGCCGCGCGCGATGCGTTCGGTCGCGTCGACGCGCTCGTGAACTGCGCGGGCGTCGCGCCGGGCGAGAAGGTCGTCGGCCGCGACGGCCCGCATTCGCTCGACCGCTTCGCGCGCGCGGTGTCGATCAACCTCGTCGGCACGTTCAACATGATCCGGCTGGCCGCCGAAGCGATGTCGAAGCAGGACGCGAACGCGGAAGGCGAGCGCGGCGTGATCGTCAACACCGCGTCGGTCGCGGCGTTCGACGGGCAGATCGGCCAGGCCGCGTATGCGGCGTCGAAAAGCGGCGTGGTGGGCATGACGCTGCCGATCGCGCGCGAGCTCGCGCGCTTCGGCATTCGCGTCGTGACGGTCGCGCCCGGCATCTTCGCGACGCCGATGATGGCCGGCATGCCGCAGGACGTGCAGGACGCGCTCGGCAAGAGCGTGCCGTTCCCGCCGCGGCTCGGCCGCCCGGAAGAATTTGCGGCGCTGGTGCGCCACATCGCCGAGAACACGATGCTGAACGGCGAAGTCATCCGTCTCGATGGCGCGTTGCGCATGGCACCGCGCTGACACTGGAGGAAGCGAATCATGACGACTCAGGATCCGATCGTAATCGTGGGTGCGGCCCGTACGCCGATGGGCGGTTTTCAGGGCGACCTGGCGGCGGCCAGCGCGAGCGACCTTGGCGCGGTGGCGATTCGTGCGGCGCTCGAGCGCGCGAACGTGCCGGCCGAACGTATCGACGAAATCGTGTTCGGCTGCGTGCTGCCGGCCGGCCAAGGGCAGGCGCCCGCGCGGCAGGCCGCGCTGAAGGCCGGGCTGCCGCTCGCGGCGGGCGCGACCACGGTCAACAAGATGTGCGGTTCGGGCATGAAGGCGGCGATGTTCGCGCACGACCTGCTGCTGGCGGGGTCCGCGGGCGTGGCCGTCGCGGGCGGGATGGAGAGCATGACGAATGCGCCGTACCTGCTGCCGAAGGCGCGCGCGGGCATGCGCATGGGGCACGGGCAGGTGCTCGACCACATGTTCCTCGACGGGCTCGAGGACGCATATGAAAAAGGCCGCCTGATGGGCACGTTCGCGGAGGATTGCGCGCAGGCCTACCAGTTCACGCGCGAAGCGCAGGATGCGTTCGCGATTGCGTCGCTGACGCGGGCGCAGCGCGCGATCGCGGATGGGCGTTTCGCATCGGAGATCGCGCCGGTGACCGTGAAGGCCGGCAAGACGGAAAGCGTCGTGTCGATCGACGAGCAGCCGGGCAAGGCGAAACTCGACAAGATCCCGACGCTGAAGCCGGCGTTTCGCGACGGTGGCACGGTGACGGCCGCGAACGCATCGTCGATCTCGGACGGCGCGGCCGCGCTCGTGATGATGCGCCGCTCGGAAGCCGAGCGCCTCGGCCTCACGCCGAAGGCCGTGATCGTCGGGCATTCGACTTATGCGGACAAGCCCGGCCTGTTCGCGACCGCGCCGATCGGCGCGCTGCGCAAGCTGTCGGAGAAAACCGGCTGGAACCTGCGCGACGTCGACCTGTTCGAGATCAACGAAGCGTTCGCGGTGGTGCCGATGGCCGCGATGCGCGACCTCGACCTGCCGCACGAGAAGGTGAACGTGCACGGCGGCGCGTGCGCGCTCGGGCATCCGATCGGCGCATCGGGTGCGCGCGTGATGGTGACGCTGCTGGCCGCGCTCGAGACGCACGGGTTGACGCGCGGTATCGCCTCGCTGTGCATCGGCGGCGGCGAAGCGACGGCGGTTGCAATCGAGCGGATCGCTTGACACGACGCACGACGCGTCGCGTCGTACCCGCGCACGCAAGTGGCAACACGGGCGGCGCGTATCGCACGGGACATCCCCGGGTGATGCGCGCCGCCCGTCTTTTTATTCGGCGGCTCGCCGTGTTGCGCTACGGCTTCGCGTTCGGCGACACCGCGCCGCACGCACGAATCACGAGCTGCACGACCTGCTCGGTCTTTTCGTCGAACGCCTTCTTCGTGAACGCGCGCTTGCCGCTCAGCGCGCGAATCTGCGCATCGAAATCCGCATAGTGTTGCGTGGTCGACCAGATCAGGTACATCAGCGCATGCGGGTCGATCGGCGCGAGCAGCCCGCGCGCGATCCAGCCTTCGATCACCTCGACGCGCGTGTCGAACCACGGCTTCACACGTTGCGACAGGATGTCCTGCATGTGCTCCGCGCCGTGGATGATCTCGTTGGCCCAGACCTTCGAGCCGAGCGGGCGCCGCCGCGACAGCGCCATCTTCGCGCGCACGTAGCTGCCGATCGCGTCCACCGGATCGTCGCCGGCCTCGAACGAACCGGCCGCGCGATGCCAATCTTCGAACAGGTCGTCGAGCACGCGTCGGTACAACGCGAGCTTGGTCGGGAAGTAGTAGTGCACGTTCGCCTTCGGCAGGCCAGCGCGCTCCGCGATCATCGCGGTGCTGGCGCCGGCGAGCCCGCGTTCCGCGAATACGGCTTCCGCGCACGCGAGCAGATGTGCTTCGTTGGACTCGCGTATGTGCGCCTTGCGTCGCCGCAAAGGCGCCGGCGTTTCGTCCCGGTCGGTGGCTTCGATCGTCGCCTCGTCATGTCTCATCGTTACCCTCGCGCGGCGGTCATGCCGCGTTGGGCTTCATTCTAGCCGCTGATTCGCGTCGCACGCACAGACAGGAATGTCGTGATGCCACGGCGATGCTGCGTTGCGGTGGCACGGTTCTCGCTCTGCCGCGTCACGCAAGAAAGACGTTGCGCTGGTCATTTTGATCGTCTAAAACCTGTCCAATCGGACAGGATTTGACGTGTTTCGCGAACCGGCGGGCACCTGCACCGCATCCGTGCGGCGTGCCCCGAAAGAGGTCTCGCACGCACCGGCACAGACCGGGCCGACGACATCACCGACCCCACAGGAGCGATACGAATGAACGCGGTATCGGAAACAGTGAAGCGGGCAGCTTTCGACACGTCGATCAAGGTCGACGGCAAGCGGTTGTGGGACAGCCTGATGGAAGTCGCGAAAATCGGCGCGACGCCGAAAGGCGGCGTGTGTCGGCTCGCGCTGACCGATCTCGACAAGGCCGGCCGCGACCTGATCGTCGGCTGGGCGAAGGCCGCCGGCTGCACGGTGACGGTCGATACGATGGGCAACGTGTTCATGCGCCGTGCGGGCCGCGTGGCCGACGCGGCGCCTGTCGTCACCGGCTCGCATGCGGATTCGCAGCCCACCGGCGGGCGCTTCGACGGCATCTACGGCGTGCTCGGCGGTCTCGAAGTGATTCGCAGTCTGAACGATCACGGCATCGAGACCGAGCATCCGGTCGAGGTCGTGATCTGGACCAACGAGGAGGGCTCGCGCTTCGCGCCGGCGATGGTCGCATCGGGCGTATTCGCGGGCGTGTTCACGCTCGACTACGGGCTGTCGCGCAAGGATGTGGACGGCAAGACGATCGGCGAGGAACTCGCGCGCATCGGCTACGCGGGCGACGTGCCGTGCGGCGGGCGCAAGCTGCACGCGGCGTTCGAACTGCATATCGAGCAGGGGCCGATTCTCGAAGCGGAATGCAAGACGATCGGCGTCGTGACCGACGCGCAGGGGCAGCGCTGGTACGAGATCACGTTCACCGGCCAGGAAGCGCACGCGGGACCGACGCCGATGCCGCGCCGCCGCGACGCGCTGCTCGGCGCGGCGCGCGTGGTCGATCTCGTCAACCGGATCGGCCTCGATCATGCGCCGTTCGGCTGCGCGACGGTGGGCATGATGCAGGTCTACCCGAACTCGCGCAACGTGATTCCCGGCCGCGTGTTCTTCACGGTCGATTTCCGTCATCCGGACGACGCCGTGCTCGCGAAGATGGACGCGGCGCTGCGCGACGGCGTCGCGCGCATCGCGGCCGATATCGGGCTCGACACCGAACTCGAGCAGATTTTCTATTACAAGCCGGTCGCGTTCGACCCGGCATGCGTGGCGGCCGTGCGCGACGCGGCCGATCGCTTCGGCTACTCGCATCGCGACATCGTGTCGGGTGCGGGCCACGATGCGTGCTATCTGGCGCAGGTCGCGCCGACGTCGATGGTGTTCGTGCCCTGCGTCGACGGCATCAGCCACAACGAGATCGAGGACGCGACGCCCGCATGGATCGAGGCCGGCGCGAACGTGCTGCTGCACGCGATGCTGTCGCGTGCGTGCGAGCCGGCTTCATGACCGACCGGACATAGCGCGACAGGCAGGCCGCGCACCGCTTGACCGTAGCACGCCGACGCATGACCGCCCCGACTGAGCATTCGCAGCCGGCGGGGACGGCTTTGTCTCCACCCAGTCGAAGGAACGCGTATGACCACTCAGCCAACCGGCGATATCGCCGCGCATCGCCTGTCGTCCACGCAACTCTCGTGCGAATTCGCCGATATCGCGCCGCTGCTCGATCCGACCGCGGCGGCGGCCGCCGCAAGTCGCTGCCACTACTGCTACGACGCGCCGTGCGTGCACGCGTGTCCGACGCAGATCGACATCCCGAGCTTCATCCGCAAGATCGGCAACGGCAACCTGAAAGGCGCCGCGACCGACATCCTGTCCGCGAATCCGCTCGGCGGGATGTGCGCACGCGTGTGCCCGACCGAGATCCTGTGCGAAGGCGCGTGCGTGCGCAACCATCAGGATGCGCAACCGGTCGCGATCGGCGCGCTGCAGCGGCATGCAACCGACTGGGCGATGCAGACCGGTGCGGTGCAGTTCCGGCGCGCGCCCGACACGGGCCGCCATGTCGCGGTGGTGGGCGCGGGGCCGGCCGGGCTCGCATGCGCGCACCGGCTCGCGCTCGCCGGACATCGCGTCACGCTGTTCGACGCGCGCCCGAAGGCCGGCGGCCTCAACGAATACGGGATCGCCGCGTACAAGACCGTCGACGATTTCGCGCAGCGTGAAGTCGAGTGGCTGCTGTCGGTGGGCGGCATCACGCTGGAAACGGGCGTGGCGCTCGGGCGCGACGTGACGCTCGACGCATTGCGCGAGCAGCACGACGCGGTATTTCTCGCGATGGGGCTCGGTGGCGTGCGTGCGCTCGAGATCGACGGCGAGCAACTGGGCGGCGTGATGAATGCAGTCGACTTCATCGAGCAGGTGCGGCAGGCAGACACACTGGCGAACGTGCCGGTCGGGCGACGCGTGGTCGTGATCGGCGGCGGCAATACGGCGATCGATGCGGCCGTGCAGAGCCGCAAGCTCGGCGCCGAGCGCGTGACGATGGTGTACCGGCGCGGCGTGGACGCGATGAGCGCGACATGGGCCGAGCGCGAGTTCGCGCAGAAGTGTGGCGTCGCGCTCGTCACGCACGCGAAGCCGGTGCGCATCGCGGGCGTGAACGGGCAGGCGACGGGCGTCGAATTCGAGGCCGCATCGGGTGAGCGCTTCATCGTCGATGCGGACATGGTGCTGAAGGCGATCGGCCAGACGCTCGTGCCTCGCGGCGTCGCGGCCGAATTGCTGACCGCGGACGGCACGCGTATCGCGGTGGATGCGGACGGGCGTACGGCACTGACCGACGTATGGGCCGGCGGCGACTGCGCGGCGACCGACGGCATCGACCTCACGGTGCAGGCCGTGCAGGACGGCAAGCGCGCGGCCGCGTCGATCGACGCGACGCTCGCCGCGCGCGACGCGAAGGCGGCCTGAACGCGCGTCGCATCGTCAGCACACCGAACACGACCCTTCTCACGGAGCCGAACATGGCCGATCTTCGCTGCACCATCGCAGGCATCACCTCGCCGAATCCGTTCTGGCTGGCGTCCGCGCCGCCCACCGACAAGGCCTACAACGTCAATCGCGCGTTCGAGGCAGGCTGGGGCGGCGTCGTCTGGAAGACGCTGGGGCTCGATCCGCACGTCGTCAACGTCAGTTCGCGCTACGGCGCGGTGCAGTGGAACGGCCAGCGCATCGCGGGGCTGAACAACATCGAGTTGATCACCGACCGCCCGCTCGACGTGAACCTGACAGAGATCGCGCAGGTGAAGCGCGACTGGCCGGACCGCGCGCTGATCGTGTCGCTGATGGTGCCGTGCAACGAGCGCGACTGGAAATGGATTCTCCCGCTCGTCGAGGATACCGGCGCCGATGCGGTCGAACTCAACTTCGGCTGTCCGCACGGGATGAGCGAGCGCGGGATGGGCGCGGCGGTCGGGCAGGTGCCCGAATACGTCGAGATGGTCACGCGCTGGGTGAAGGAGGGCACGAAGCTGCCGTGCCTCGTGAAGCTCACGCCGAACATCAGCGACATCCGGATGGGGTCGCGCGCCGCGTACAAGGGCGGCGCGGACGGCGTGTCGCTGATCAACACGATCAACTCGATCGTCGCGGTGGATCTCGACCAGATGGCCCCGATGCCGACCGTCGACGGCAAGGGCACGCACGGCGGTTATTGTGGGCCGGCGGTCAAGCCGATCGCGCTGAACATGGTCGCGGAGATCGCGCGCGACCCGGAAACGCCGAACCTGCCGATTTCCGGCATCGGCGGCATCTCGTCGTGGCGCGACGCGGCCGAATTCATGGTGCTCGGCGCCGGCAGCGTGCAGGTGTGCACCGCCGCGATGCATTACGGATTCCGGATCGTGTCGGATCTCGCCGACGGGCTGTCGAACTGGATGGACGAGAAGGGCTACGCGACGCTCGACGACATCCGCGGCCGCGCGGTGCCGAACGTGACCGACTGGAAATACCTGAACCTGAAATACGACATCAAGGCGCGCATCGACCAGGACCGCTGCATCCAGTGCGGGCTGTGCCACATCGCGTGCGAGGATACGTCGCATCAGGCGATCACGGCGACGAAGGATGGCGTGCGGCATTTCGAAGTGATCGATTCGGAATGCGTCGGGTGCAATCTTTGCATGCATGTGTGTCCGGTCGAGCAATGCATCACGATGGAGCGCGTCGATTCGGGCGGCTACGCGAACTGGACCACGCATCCGAACAATCCGGCGAGCGCGGATGCCGGTGCGAACGGCGGCCCGGCGACCGCGCCCGAGAAGCACGCGAAGGCGGCCTGACCGGCGTCCGGCGGCGCGGGATGGACTGCGCCGCCGCTTTTCGTTTCACCGGGCCGGCATCGTACGATGCCGGCGCCGACGTTTTCGTGGAGCGCGTTCAATGAAACCAGCAGCGATTCCCGCCGATGCCGACAGCGCCGCGGCGCACGGCGGCAGCCTGTACAACGACGACCTCGCGCCGACGACGCCGGCGCAGCGCACGTGGAAGTGGTACCACTTCGCGGCGCTGTGGGTCGGGATGGTGATGAACATCGCGTCGTACATGCTTGCGGCCGGGCTGATCCAGGAAGGCATGTCGCCGTGGCAGGCGGTGATGACGGTGCTGCTCGGCAACCTGATCGTGCTCGTGCCGATGCTGCTGATCGGCCATGCGGGCGCGAAGCACGGGATTCCGTACGCGGTGCTGGTGCGCGCGTCGTTCGGCACGCAGGGCGCGAAGCTGCCGGCGCTGCTGCGCGCGATCGTCGCGTGCGGCTGGTACGGCATCCAGACCTGGCTCGGCGGCAGCGCGATCTACACGCTGCTGAACATCCTGACCGGCAACGCGCTGCACGGCGCGGCGCTGCCGCTCGTCGGCATCTCGTTCGGGCAGCTCGCGTGCTTTCTCGTGTTCTGGGCGCTGCAGCTGTACTTCATCCTGCACGGCACCGATTCGATCCGCTGGCTCGAAAGCTGGTCCGCGCCGATCAAGGTCGTGATGTGCGTGGCGCTCGTGTGGTGGGCGACGTCGCGGGCGGGCGGTGTCGGCTCGATGCTGTCGGCGCCGTCGCAGTTCGTCGCGGGCGGCAAGAAGGCGGGGCTCTTCTGGGCGACGTTCTGGCCGGGCCTGACCGCGATGGTCGGCTTCTGGGCGACGCTCGCGCTGAACATTCCCGACTTCACGCGCTTCGCGCATTCGCAGCGCCACCAGATGATCGGCCAGTCGATCGGGCTGCCGCTGCCGATGGCGCTGCTGTCGGTGGTGTCGGTCGTCGTGACGTCGGCGACCGTCGTGATCTACGGCAACGCGATCTGGGATCCGATCGACCTGACGAGCCGGATGACCGGCATCGGCGTGGGCATCGCGCTCGTGATCCTCACGCTCGACACGATGTGCTGCAACCTCGCCGCGAATCTCGTCGGGCCTGCCTACGATTTTTCGAGCCTGTGGCCGAAGGCGATCTCGTACCGCGCGGGCGGGATGATCACTGCGACGATCGCGATCGTGATGATGCCGTGGAAGATCCTCGCGACGACGGATGGCTATATCTTCACCTGGCTCGTCGGCTATTCGGCGCTGCTCGGGCCCGTCGCGGGCATCCTGATGGTCGACTATTTCCTGATTCGCGGCACGCGGCTCGACACGCGCGCGCTGTTCGACGAGCGCGGCGGCTTCAGCTACGCGCGCGGCTGGAATCCGGCCGCGCTGGCCGCGCTCGCGATCGGCGTGCTGCCGAACCTGCCGGGCTTCCTGCATACGGCGTTTCCGGCGTCGTTCCCGAACGTGCCGGCGTTTTTCAACACGCTTTACACGTACGCGTGGTTCGTCGGCCTCGTGCTGGCGTCCGGCGTGTACGGCACCTGGATGAAGTGGCGCGCCGGACAGCGCGCGCAGATCGCGAGCGCATGACGCGCGAGCCGGATGCGACCCGCGCGGCATGCGGCACCCGACAGTCAACGAGGAGGCAACGAAATGGCAATCCTGATTCGTGGCGGCACCGTGGTCGATGCGGACCGCTCCTATCGCGCGGACGTGCTCTGCGCGGACCCGCAGGACGGCGGCACGATCCTGCAGATCGCGGAGCGGATCGACGCGCCGGCCGGCGCAACGGTCGTCGATGCGCACGACCAGTACGTGATGCCGGGCGGGATCGACCCGCATACGCACATGGAACTGCCGTTCATGGGCACGACCGCGAGCGACGATTTCTACTCGGGCACCGCTGCCGGGCTGTCGGGCGGCACGACGAGCATCATCGATTTCGTGATTCCGAGCCCGAAGCAGCCGCTGATGGATGCGTTCCGGGAATGGCGCGGCTGGGCCGAGAAGTCGGCTTCCGACTACGGCTTCCACGTGGCCGTGACGTGGTGGGACGACAGCGTGCACCGCGACATGGGCACGCTCGTGCGCGAGCATGGCGTGTCGAGCTTCAAGCATTTCATGGCGTACAAGAACGCGATCATGGCCGACGACGAGATTCTCGTGAACAGCTTCACGCGTTCGCTCGAGCTCGGCGCGCTGCCGACCGTGCACGCGGAGAACGGCGAGCTCGTGTTCCAGCTGCAAAAGGCGTTGCTCGCGCGCGGGATCACGGGGCCGGAGGCGCATCCGCTGTCGCGGCCGCCGGAAGTGGAGGGCGAGGCCGCGAACCGCGCGATCCGCATCGCGCAGGTGCTCGGCGTGCCCGTGTATATCGTGCACGTGTCGGCGAAGGACGCGGTGGACGTGATCACGCGCGCGCGCAGCGAGGGGCTGCGCGTGTTCGGCGAAG
>NZ_JAIZRS010000056.1:0-14260 GCF_020419985.1 Burkholderia sp. AU32262 | reverse complement strand
CGACGCACGACGCCGCAATGTGGGCGGAAAGGCACGTTCCCCTGTCTGAAAAATGCATTCGTGGGGCTGGCCCCCAGAAGGGCCGATCGCTGCGTCATGCTCCTCGCGAATACGTCGAGTATTCGCTTCGTCGCAATCCTCGCGCTCGGCCCTTCTGGGGGCCAGCGCAAGCCCGTTATTAGCGTGAACACGCCCTAGGCGGCACGGCACGCGCCTCCGGACCATCGGCCGCACCGACCCGCGCGGCGGCGGGGCATCGTTCCCGCCGCCGCGCTCACCCCCGCCCGCGCCGCATCCTGAGCGTCGCCGACGGCGATTCGCCGAACGCCCGCTTGTACTCGATCGCGAACCGCCCGAGGTGCGCGAAGCCCCATTTCAGCGCGACGTCGGTGACCGACGCGAGCCCCGGCGTGTCGCCGGCCAGCAGTTCCTCTCGCACATGTTGCAGCCGCAACTGTCGCACGAAGCCCATCGGCGTGATCCCGTGGCGATGGCGAAAGCCGGCGAACAGCGTGCTCGGGCTGACGCCCGCGAGTTCGGCGAGCCGTTCGATCGTCAGCGGCTCGTCGAGATGCGCGCGAATGTATTCTTCCACGCGCCGCACGTAGAACGGCGCGAGCGCCGTCGGCACGTGTCGCGTGCCGTTGCGCGCGCTGTTCGGGTGGCCGTGCAGCAGCAGGTTGAGCAGCGTCGATTCGAGCTGCTCGAACGCGAGCGGATGACGCAGCGGATGCGCGTCCGTCGCGATCGCGCCGGCGAGCACCGGCAGCAATTGCGCGAGACAGGTACCCTGCGGCGACGCCAGATCGAATTCCGGTTCGAATTCGACGCTCGCGCGCCGCTCGTCGCCGAAATGCCGCTGCGCGTGGCGCTCCATCACTTCGCGCTCGATGCGCAGGATGACCTGCGGGCACGCATCGCCCCAGCGCATCTTCAGCGGCAGCGTCGGCGAAAGCAGCGACGCGGTGCCCGGCGACGACCCGAAGCGCGTCGCGCCGCATTCGATCTCGGCGTGGCCGCGCAGCGGAATCTGCAGCAGGAAGAAATGTTCGAGCGGCCCCGGCTCGATGCTGACGCCGCCGCCGTAATCGAGCAGGTTCAACGACAGGTTGCCCCAGCGCGCATGGTGCATGCAGCTGTGCAGCGCGCGCGATTCGCCGGTCGGCGTGAGCCGGTGCGGCTTGAACACGTCGGCGACGCGCGCGCACCTCGTCGACGTCGTTCGACTCCAGCAGCAGCGTGTCGTGATTGAAACAGGCGGCGTCGGCCAGCCAGCCGGTTTCGGAAAATTGCGCCATCGAAGTTCTCCCGTCGTGCTCGATCGCACTCGCGCCGTGCACGCATTCCCGATCTCGGGGAATCCGTCGCACGATCCGGACAGCGCTCGCAGTATCCGGACAGTCCGTCCCGCGAAACACGCAAGTCCAGCCCAAGCCACGCAAGAAGCGGACCGTTCGCGCATCGTAGAAAACTGTGCGGGCTGTCCGCATCCGCACATACCCGCGGTCGGCCGAGGCCCGCCGGCCCGCCGCGGCCGCTGTCGCAGGTTTCCGGAATTCGCGGATAACGACCGAAGAAAGCGGATAGAAGCGCGCATTTCGTCCGCCAATACTGGGCCCGTCACCGAAACCCACAGCATGGAGGGACACATGAACGGACGTCACATCGAAGTTCCATCGCCGGGCGGCGGCACGTTCCGCGCGTACCTGAGCACGCCGGCCGGTGGAACCGGGCCGGGCATCGTGCTCTGTCACGAAATTTTCGGCGCGAACGCGACGATGCGCGACGTGGCCGACTACTACGCCGAGGAAGGCTATACCGTGCTCGTGCCGGACCTGTTCTGGCGCCAGTCGCCGGGGATCGAGCTCGGTTACGCGGCGGCCGATTTCGAGCGCGCGATGGCCCTTTATCGCGAATTCGACGAAAACAAGGGCGTGGACGACATCGGCGCCGCGCTGGACACGCTCCGCCAGCGGCCGGAATGCACGGGCGAGGCCGGCGTGCTCGGCTACTGCCTCGGCGGCAAGCTCGCCTATCTCGCCGCGTGCCGGCTGCCGGGCGTGGCCGCGGCGGTCAGTTACTACGGCGTGGGCATCGAGCATGCGCTGGACGAAGCGGCGCACCTGCGCGGGCGGCTCGTGCTGCAGATCGCCGCGCAGGACCGCTTCTGCCCGCCCGACGCGCAGCAGCGCATCGCGGATGCGCTGTCGGACCGCGACGACGTCGAAGTGTACGTCTACCCCGGCGTCGATCACGCGTTCGCCCGCGCCGGCGGCGATCATTTCGACAAGGCCGCCGCGGTCATGGCTCACCAGCGCGCGATCGCCGCGTTCCGCGCCGCGCTCGGCCCGCACTACGACCTGTCCGCGCTGTGGGAAACGCACCTGAAGCACGAGTTCGACACGCGCAACGTCGACGCGACGATGGCCACGATGGTCGCCCAGCCGTACGTCAACCATATTCCGACGCTGACGGGCGGCGTCGGCCACGACGAGCTCAAGCGCTTCTACACGCATCACTTCGTGCATGCGAACCCGCCCGACACGACGATCACGCCGATCTCGCGCACGATCGGCGCGAGCCAGATCGTCGACGAGCTGCTGTTCCGCTTCACGCACACCACCGAGATCGACTGGATGCTGCCGGGCGTCGCGCCGACCGGCAAGCGCGTCGAGATTCCGCTCGTCGCGATCGTCAAGTTTCGCGGCGACAAGCTCTATCACGAGCACATCTACTGGGATCAGGCGAGCGTGCTCGTGCAGATCGGCCTGCTCGACCCGTCCGGCCTGCCGGTCGCGGGCGTCGACACGGCCCGCAAGCTGCTCGACGAAACCGTGCCGTCCAACGGCCTGATGCGCCGCTGGCACGACAGCGCGCCGTCGACGGAGGCGCGCTGACGCGGCCCCACCCTCACCCCACGATTCCCGGAGACACCCCATGAATGCCCTTGCTGGCAAAGTCGCGCTCGTCACCGGCGGCGCCACGCTGATCGGCGCCGCGGTCGCGCAGGACCTGAGCCGCGCCGGTGCGAGCGTCGCGATCCTCGATCTCGATGCGGACAACGGCGCACGCGTTGCCGCATCGCTCGGCGAACGGGCGCTGTTCGTCGCGCTCGACATCACCGACGACCGCGCGATCGAGCGTGCGGTCGCGACGATCGTCGAACGGTTCGGCGCGATCGACGTGCTCGTCAACCTCGCGTGCAGCTACGTCGACAACGGCATCCACGCGACCCGCAACGACTGGCTCGCGGCGATGGACGTCAACGTCGTGTCGGCGGCGATGCTCGCGAAGGCCGTGCATCCGCACATGGCCCGGCGCGGCGGCGGCGCGATCGTCAACTTCAGCTCGATCTCCGCGCAGTGCGCGCAGACCGGCCGCTGGCTGTATCCGACCTCCAAGGCCGCGATCCGACAGCTCACGCGCAGCATGGCGATGGATCTCGCGCCCGATCGCATTCGCGTCAACTCGGTGTCGCCGGGCTGGACCTGGTCGCGCGTGATGGACGAGCTGACGCACGGCGACCGCGCGAAGACCGATCGCGTCGCCGCGCCGTTCCACCTGCTCGGCCGCGTCGGCGATCCGTCGGAAGTCGCGCAGGTCGTCACGTTCCTGTGCAGCGACGCCGCGAGCTTCGTGACGGGCGCCGACTACGCGGTGGACGGCGGCTATGCCGCGATGGGCCCCGAACAGGCGGTACCGGCGATTCCGCGGCTCGCGGAATGACCGCTTCGCGCCGCCCCTTCACGCAATCATTCCGGCCGCCACACGGCCAACCAAGGACACTCCCATGAGACGCATCGCTATCGTCGGCGCCGGCCAGTCCGGCCTGCAACTTGCCTTCGCCCTGCTCGACCAGGGTTACCACGTCACGCTCGCGACCAACCGCGACGCGGAGCAGATCCGCTCGGGCAAGGTCATGTCGAGCCAGTGCATGTTCCACACGTCGCTGCAGATCGAGCGCGATCTCGGCCTGAATACGTGGGAGGAAGCGTGCCCGTCCGTCGAAGGCATCGGCATCGCGGTGCCGCACCCGGACGGCAACGGCCGCAAGGTGATCGACTGGTCGTCGCGGCTGACCCGCTACGCGCAGTCGGTCGACCAGCGCGTGAAGATGGCCGACTGGCTCGACGGCGTCCGCCGCCGCGGCGCGGACGTGCGGATCGGCGACATCGGCGTGCCCGAACTCGAGGAACTCGCGCGCAGCCACGACCTCGTGCTGCTCGCGGCGGGCAAGGGCGACATCGTCAACCTGCTCGGCCGCGACGATGCGCGCAGCCCGTTCGACCGCCCCCAGCGTGCGCTGGCGCTCACCTACGTGAAAGGGATGACGCCTAGCGAGCCGTATTCGCGCGTGCGCTTCAACCTGCTGCCGGGCATCGGCGAGTACTTCGTGTTTCCCGCGCTGACCACCACCGGCCCGTGCGAAATCATGGTGTTCGAAGGCATCCCGGGCGGCCCGCTCGACCGCTGGGCCGACGTGAAGACGCCCGAGCAGCATCTGGACCGGAGCCTGTCGTTCCTGCAGCAGTACGTACCGTGGGAATTCGAGCGCAGCCGCGACGTCGAGCTCACCGATCCGAACGGCACGCTGGCCGGGCGCTTCGCGCCGACGGTACGCAAGCCGTTCTTCCGGCTGCCGTCGGGCCGCACCGTGTTCGGGATGGCCGACGCGGTGGTGGTCAATGATCCGATCACCGGCCAGGGCTCGAACAACGCCGCGAAATGCGCGAACGCGTATTTCGCGGCGATCGTCGCGCGCGACGCCGCGCCGTTCGGCGAAGACTGGATGCAGCAGACGTTCGAAAGCTACTGGGCCTATGCGCAGCATGTCGTGCGCTGGACCAACTCGCTGCTCACCCCGCCGCCGCCGCACATCCTCGAACTGCTCGGCGCGGCCGGCCAGTCGCCGTCGCTTGCCAAGGTGATCGTCGACGGCTTCGACGATCCGCGCCGGTTCTCGCCTTGGTGGTTCGAGCCGTCGGCGTGCGCGGCGCTGATCCGGCAACACAGCGTGCGAGCGGAGTAACCGTCATGGAAACGACCGTTACCGACCGTCCGGCCCTCGACCCGATGCAGTTGCGCGCCGCGTTCGGACAGTTCCCGACCGGCGTCACCGTGATCACCACGTGCGCGGCCGACGGGCGCAAGGTGGGGCTCACCGCGAATTCGTTCTCGTCGCTGTCGCTCGATCCGCCGCTCGTGCTGTGGAGCCTGCGCAAGGTCGCGCCGAGCCGCCCGGATTTCGTCGCGGCGACCCATTTCGCGATCAACATCCTCGCGCACGACCAGATCGACCTGTCGCGCCGCTTCGCGACGCCCAGCGCCGACAAGTTCGACGGCGTGCCGCACGCGGAGTCGGAAAGCGGCGGCGTGCCCTGCCTCGACGGCGCGAGCGCGCGCTTCGTGTGCCGCAACGTCGGCCACTACGAAGGCGGCGATCATTTGCTCTTCATCGGCGAGATCGAGCAATTCGACGCGTTCGGCAAGGCGCCGCTCGTGTTCCATGCCGGCCAGTATCGCGCGATCGCCGATCACCCCGATCTTTCACGCGCGCTTTGATTAGTACATACAAATAATATCCAGGAGGTGGTGAACATGAAATTCGGCTCTCGCCTGCTCGTCGCCGCAGGCTTCGCGCTCGTCGGTCTCGCCGGCCACGCGCCGGCCCATGCGGCCGATCTGCCGGCCGTCAACCTCGGCATGACGAGTTTCCTCGACGGCATGCCGCCGGCCGGCGCCGGCTGGTACGGCACGCAGTACCTGCAGTACTACACGGCTGGCCGCGTCAACGACAATGCGGGCAACAAGGTCGGGTTGCCGAAGCAGGACATCGACCTGTTCGCGGGCTTGAGCCAGCTCGTCTATCAGTCGCCGCTGACGTTCGCCGGCATGCATCCGGGCCTCGACGTGATCCTGCCGTGGATCGCGTCCGCGCGGACCGACGACGGCATCGGCAACGTCGCGCTGAATGCGCGCGCCGGCTTCGGCGATCTGCTGATCGGCCCGTTCGTCCAGTTCGACCCGGTGATGGGCGCGCAGGGCCCGCGCTTCGCGCAGCGCGTCGAATTCCAGTTCATCGTGCCGACCGGCGCGTACGATCCGTCGCGCGCGATCAATCCGGGCAGCCATTTCTGGTCGTTCGATCCGTACTGGGCGGCGACGCTGTGGGTCACGCCGAAATGGACCGTATCGTGGCGGCTGCACTATCTGTGGAACGCGACCAACCATCGGCCGGCCACGGCACTCGGGCCCGACGTGACGTCGACGCAGGCCGGCCAGGCGATCCACGTGAACTTCGCGACCGAGTACGAAGTGCGGCCCGGCCTGCGGCTGGGGCTCAACGGCTACTGGTTGCGCCAGACCACCGACATGAAGGCCAACGGGCAGGACGTGCCGGGCACACGGGAAGCGGTATTCGCGATCGGGCCGGGGGCGATGGTCAGCTTCTCGCCGCACGATCACCTGCTGTTCAACGCGTACTTCGAGACGTATGCGCGCAACCGGCCCCAGGGGACGCGGATGGTACTGCGCTACGTGCATCATTTTCAGTGACGCACCGCGCGCCGGCCGCCCCGATCCGGCGCACGCCGTGTCAAACGGTTAGCAGTAGGGGGCAGCCGTGAAGGCGGTGGACTACGGCTTGTTCCATGATCGACCATGGGTCGAGGATACATTGACGCCGCTATGGTCGATCTGTCTCGCGGCGCCGCCTGGGGAGGGAGCCTCCATGAAGCCTGTCGCAGTGCCGGCCGCCGATTGGCCCGGAGGCCGGCACACGTAGCCTTTATCGATGCGAACGCAGCCGCATCCGTGCATCGCTCATTGCGCGATGCCGACGAACGTGGGCAGCAGCACGCGATACACGTGAATCATCGCCGGGCCGAGCAGCACCACCATCAGCGCGGGGAAAATGCAGAAGATCAGCGGGAACAGCAGCTTCAGCGCGATCTTCGCCGCGCGTTCCTCCGCGCGCATCCGACGCCGCGTGCGCAGCATGTCCGACAGCACGCGCAGCGATTCGCTGATGCTCGTGCCGAACCGGTCCGCCTGGATCAGCATCGCGCAGAACGATTCGATGTCCTCCACGCCGGTGCGCAGCGCGAGATTGCGCAGCGCCGTTTCCTTCGTGAAGCCGGAGCGCATCTCGAGCAGCAGCAGATCGAGTTCGCTCGCGACCACCTCGCTGCGAAACCGCAGTTCCTCGCTCACCTTCATCAGTGCCGCGTCGAGCCCGAGCCCCGCTTCGACGCACACCGTCAGCAGGTCGAGCGCGTCCGGGAAATCCTCGAAGATCTTCTGCTGGCGCACCTTGACCCGCTGCGACAGCACGACGTTCGGGATGTAGTAACCGATGCCGGCGAGCGCGACGAGGATCAGCGACAGCAGCGCGCGCTCGTCGCCGAGCGACGTCGTGATCAGCACCAGCAGCGCCGCGCACGGCAGGCCGAGCGCGAGCACCGTCTTCGCGGTGAAATACAATGCGGCCGCGCTCTGGTTGCGCCAGCCGGCATTCATCAGCCGGATGCGCAGCGGCGAACTCTCCCAGCCTTCCTTCGGCACCGACAGCTTCGAGATCGGGGTGGACAGCTCGACCAGCTTCGCGACCCAGCGCGACGCCATGTCGTCGCCGTCGCCCGGGCCGGCGACGGCGCCCGCCCCGGCTCCGCCGGCCTGCTCGATCCGGCGCTGGATGCTGCGCGGCGCGAACAGCAGCATCGCGACGAGCACGCCGCCGGCCACGAAGATGAACAAGCCGCCCAGCATCACGGCCTGGACCACGCTCAGGTTTTGCATGACAACCTCGCAACGGTTCGTTATTCGGCGCGCGCGTCAGACGCGAATGCGCACGATTCGGCGGATCCAGAACAGGCCGAACAGCATCGACACCAGCATCGTGCCGACCATCCGGATGCCCGCGGGATCCTCCCAGAGCACGGACAGGAATTCGCGGTTCAGCAGCGCCATCACCGCCGCGGTGCCGAACGGCAAGAGCCCGAGAATCCACGCCGACAGCCGCCCTTCCGCCGACAGCACGCGCACCTTGTCGAACAGCTTGAAGCGCTCGCGGATCAGCCCGGCGATGCTGTCGAGCAGCTCGGCCAGGTTGCCGCCCGTCTCGCGCTGGATCAGCACCGCGATCACGAAGTAGCGCAGGTCCTGCACCGGCACGCGCGTCGCGAGGTTCATCAGCGCGTCGTGCAGCGACACGCCGTAGTTGACCTCGTCGAACGTGACGCGGAACTCGCCGCCCATCGGCTCGGAAAACTCGTCGCCGACCATCCCGAGCGTGCTCGTGAACGAATGACCGGAGCGCAGCGCGCGCGCGATCATGTCACAGATGTCCGGCAACTGCCGCTCGAGCTTGCGCATCCGTCGCGCGCGGCAGCGCAGCACGTACGCCATCGGCATCCAGCCGGCGACGAGCGCGATCGGCACCGCGGCCAGTTGCGGCAAGCGCGCGAAACTCGCCGCGAACCACGCGAACGCCGCGAACGTCGCGCTGAGCGTGATCAGCTTCGGCAGCGTCCAGTCGAGGCCCGACTGCTGGATCACGAGATCGAGCGCGTGCACGCGCGGCATGCGCAGCAGCAGCCGGTCGAACGATTTCGACTCGTCGAGCATCCGCTTCTTCAGGATCGACAGCCGCTCCTGCTGGACGTTGCCGCCGGCCGACATCGCGCGAATGCGCGATTCGATCCGGCGCGCGGCGGTGCCGTGCCGCGCGTTCCACCATTGATAGATGCCTTCGATCGACAGCACGACCGCGACGAAGGTAAGAATCACAAAACCGTAAAAGATCGCATTCATGAGGCCTCCCCGGCAGCACACGGCGCCTGTCGTCAGTCCGTTTCGTAACGCACGGACGGGTCGTACAGCGAATCCGGCAGGTCGATGCCGAACGCCTGCAGCCGCTCGACGAACTTCGGCCGCACGCCGGTCGCGCAGAAGTGGCCGCGCACCGAGCCGTCGCGGTCCACGCCCGTGCGCTTGAACGTGAAGATCTCCTGCATGTTGATGATGTCGCCTTCCATCCCGGTCAGCTCCTGGATGCTGACGATCTTGCGCTTGCCGTCGGTCAGCCGCGCCGCCTGCACGACCACCGAGATCGCCGACGCGATCTGCTGACGCATCGTCTTCGGCGGCAGCGTCAGGCCCGACACGCTGACCATGTTCTCGAGCCGCGTCAGCGCGTCGCGCGGCGTGTTCGCGTGGATCGTCGCGAGCGAGCCTTCGTGGCCCGTGTTCATCGCGTTGAGCATGTCGAGCGCTTCGGCGCCGCGCACTTCGCCGAGGATGATCCGGTCCGGGCGCATCCGCAGCGCGTTGCGCACCAGCGTGCGCTGCGTGATCTCGCCCTTGCCCTCGATGTTCGGCGGACGCGTTTCGAGCCGCAGCACGTGCGGCTGCTGCAGTTGCAGCTCGGCCGCGTCCTCGATCGTCACGATCCGCTCGTTGCGCGGAATGAAGCCGGACAGGATGTTGAGCAGCGTCGTCTTGCCGCTGCCCGTGCCGCCCGACACCAGCACGTTCACCTTCGCGCGCGACAGCGCGTCGAGCAGCTCGGCCATCGGCGGCGTCAGGCTGTGGAAGCGCACCAGGTCGTCCATCTTCAACGGGTTGACCGCGAAACGCCGGATCGACATCAGCGGCCCGTCGATCGCGGACGGCGGGATGATCGCGTTCACGCGCGAGCCGTCCGGCAGCCGCGCATCGACCATCGGGCTCGATTCGTCGATGCGGCGCCCCACGCGCGACACGATCTTCTCGATCACCTTCATCAGGTGCGCGTCGTCGTAGAACGTCACGTCGGTCAGTTCGAGCTGCCCGCACCGCTCGACGTAGACCTGCCGATAGGTGTTCACGAGGATGTCGGAGATGCCGGGGTCGCGCAGCAGCGCCTCGAGCGGGCCGAAGCCGAACATCTCGTCGTACACGTCGATCGCGAGCTGGCGCCGCTCGATGTCGTTCGCCGGCATCCGCTCCTCGTCGAGGATGCGCGCGATCAGCGAGCCGATCTCCATGCGGACCTGATCCTGATGCAGCCGCGACAGGCGCTCGAGCTCCACGCGCTCGAGCACGGCCAGGTGAATTTCGCGGCGCAGCTTCTGGTATGCGTCGCGCACCGACGAATGCGCCGGGCCGGCCGGCTCGCTGCCCGCCGCCAGCGGCTGGGCCCGGTGCAACGACATCTGTTCGCGCAATGACATGATGGTTCCCCGAAAGAATTACATCGACTTGAGCTTCGGCGTGGCCTTGCGGCCGAACAGCCGGGACATCAACGGTTCGCTGTGCGTCGCGCCGCGTCCCGCGCGCACTCCGCCGTCGACGAGTTGCTTCGCGCAGCCCTGCAACGCACGCGCGACCGCCGAGCCGCGCGCGAGCCGCGACACCGGATGGCCCTGGTTGATCGCTTCGAGCACGGTGTCGGCGTCGTCGGGAATCGTGCAGGCCGCGTGCAGGCCGAGCACTTCCTCGAGCGCGGTGCGGGTGCGCTCGCTCGCTCGCGTCGTGCGGTTCACGATCAGCCGCATCTGGTCGGTCGAGTAGCCGAGCGACACGAGAATCTCCAGCAGCCGGCGGCCGGCGCGCACGTGCGGCATCGCGGGCTGCAGCACGATCTGGATCTGGTCGCTGCGATCGAGCGCGACCATCGACAGCGGGTTGATGGCGACGCCGACGTCGAAGATCACGAAGTCGTAGCGCGGCGCGGCGACGCCGAGTATCCATTCGAGCGCGTCCTCGCGCATCTCGGCGGCCTTGACCGGGTCGCCCGCGCCCGCGAGCACGTGGAAGTTGTCCGTCACGTGCGCGACGCTCGCGTCGAGAAACGCGCTGTCGAGCCGCTCGATCTGCGCGCACAGCTGCGGCAGCGTCGACGGCGGGGCTTCGTCGCTGACGAGGAACGCCGCGTCGGCGAACTGCTGGTTCAGGTCGATCAGCAGCACGCGGCGCTTGAAACCCTCGGCGATCTCGAACGCGACGTTGCCGGCCGCGAAGCTCGTGCCGGCCCCGCCCTTGCACGACAGGAACGACACGATGCGCGTGTCGTCGGTATCGCGCGGCGTGCTTTGCGCGGCCGCCCGGCCGAGTGCGTTGCCGAGCGCCTGCGGATCGAGCGGCCACTGCAGCACGTCGCGCGCGCCCGCCCGCATCGCATCGAGCAGCACGTGCGGCGAAGCGTCGGCCGTCACGAGGATGCAGGTCAGGCCCGCATGCGCGCGGCAGATGCGCTCGATCGCCGACAGCTCGGACGGCTCGAGCGACGTGCCGTCGATCAGCAGGATGTCGAACGCGTCGAGCCCGTCGGTGCGATGTTCGATCTGCGACGGGCGGCCGGTGGCGCGCGTCGTGCGATAGCGTCCGCAGTCGGCCACGAGACGCGCGATCTGCGAAAGCCGCGCGGTATCGTCGGAAGCTACGAGGATGTTGATCATGTCGTGTGCCTCGTCTTTTCGATTAGTTGCAGGCGGAGCCGCCCGTCGCGGAATTCAGGCTTTCGCGCGGCAGCGTCGTCGTGAACGGCGGCATTTTCACCGTGACGTTCATGAACGGGATCATGGTCTTGACGGTGACGTTCGTGACGCTCACCGTCACGAACGAGCACGTGTTGATGTCGCAACTCGACGGCGTGTAGTTCACCGACACGTTCGCGTTCGACAGCAGCGGCAGCAGCGATCGCACACGCTTCACGACGCCCGCGGCGTTCACGTCGCACACCACCGCGGTGCGCGCGCCGAGGCGCACGGCCTCGCTCGCGGTATTCCAGTAGAACAGCACGCGGCCGAACTCGAAGATGCCGATCAGCAGCATGATCAGCACCGACGCGATCAGCGCGAATTCGACGATCGCGACGCCGCGCTGCGTGCGCCGGCGTGACAGCGGGAAATGGCGCGCATTCATGACACCTGCCTCATCACGGTGACGATGTTGCCGAAGGTGATCGACGGCAGCCCGGGGAACGCAGGGATCGGCTGGTAGTGGTAGCCCGAGATCTTCACTTCGACGACGTTGATCGCGCCCGTGGCCGTGCCGCTCGGCGCGTTGTTGTTCGAATCGTAGGTCGGCAGGTTCGCGAACTGCGACGGGTCCGACGCATCGCTGCAGCCGGTCGTGCGCTGTGCGTCGCAGATCGTGACCATCGACGTCGTGAGCCCGGGCACGAGCTCGGTGCCCGACGTGCCGCACGTCGTACTGCCGTAGACGACGAGACACTGCGCCTGCGACACCGGATACGCGCTGTCGGTCGGCAGCCAGACCGACAGGTAGCGTGCCGCATCGCGCGTGGCCTTGGTCAGCGTCTCGTACTGGTAGATCGCGCGGCCGAATTCGGCCACGCCCGTCGCGAGCATGATCATCGGCATCAGCACGAGCGCGAACTCGACGGCGACGACGCCGCGGGTGCGCGAACGACGAATCGGTGGCTTCTTCATGATCGTCTCTCCGCTATTGAACGAGCATCGGCACCTGCGTGCCCGATGCACTGCCGCTACCGGGCAAGCCGTGCGTCGCGCACGGGTTGTTGCCCGACACCGACGAGCCGAGGTATTCGAGGTGCGCGACGACGGCGCCGCTGCCGGCGCTGAACGGGAGCGGATCGAGCATCAACACGCAATCCCATTGCGTGACGTGCACCTTGCCGCTGGTGCCCTTCAGCGCCGAACAGTCGCCTTCCGGCGCGAGCGCGAGGCGGCGGTCGCTGCCGTAGGTCGCGTAGTTGCTCGCCGTCGCCGTGCCGTTGGTGGCGATGCCGCTGCCCGACGGTGGCGCGCCGTCGCCCTGGTACGGCTTGAAGCTCGCGCGGTCGGCCACGAACTGCGTGTATGCATCACCCTTGATGCCCGGCGTTCCCGGCGGCCCGTAGTTCGGGCCGACATACGCGTAGCCGGTGAAGTCGGGCTGGCCGCTCGAGCCGTTCGCGCCGTTCGTGTAGATGCCGAAGCGCGTATTCCATGCACGCTGCGACGCCGCCTTCATGCCCGTGGTGGCCAGATCGGGCGGGCTTGTGATGTTGCAGGTATTGCCCGACAGTTCGCTCGCGAGCGTCGTCTCGTTCGCCGAGCCGTCGAGCGCCGCCCAGCCGAAGTTGCCGGGCCCGTACGTCGACGACGACCCCGACGGCGACGAAATCCAGTCGCCGACCTTGTAGGCCGGGTCGGACGGGCCGCGGCACACGAACACCGGAATCGCGCAGGTCGTCTGCCCGCCGCCGACGGTCGCGATCGCGCTCGCCGACACTTCCGCCGCATTCGCGAGCTTCGTGCCCGGCAGCACGTTCAGCACCTCGATGAACCAGTGCGCGATGTTGCTCAGCGTCGCGGTGCACTGCACGTACTTGATGCTCGCCGGGTTCGTGACCGCGTTCTTGGTCAGGAACGGGTTGGTCAGCGAATCGCTGAACGTGACGTTCGCGTTCGTCGACATCTGCACCGACTTCTTCTGGAAAAACACGAAATTCAGATGGCCGGCGGCGATGCCGTCGGCTTCGGCCACCGACAGGCTGATCGCCGAGGTCAGGTCGCGCGCAGCCGACAGCGCGCAGGCATCGGCGCTGTTCTGCAGTTCGCTGCGCGTGACGTACAGCTTGCCGAGATCCAGCGCGAGCCCGACGAACCCGATCATCACCGCCAGCGAAAGGCCGACGATGATCGCGACGGCACCGCGCTGGCGATGCGGGCTGCGACGCGTGAGTTTCGGATAGCGGGCTGCGCGGTTCATGGCGTTCTCCCTGAGCGTGGTGTCGTTACTGCGTGGCCTTGCCGATGCCGATCACGAATGCGTTGGCGGGCGGCACGGCCTGCTTGAACGACTTGTCGTAGTTGTCGAGCGCGGCCGCGGCGGCGTTGCCGTCGACTCCCGATGCCGACGAAGGATGTTCGCCGGCATGCGGATCGATGATCTGGGCGTGCATCACGGTGCGGACGGAGTCGCCGAAGCGGCTGTCCCACACCGGCGTCGACGACATGCAGCCGGCAAGCGCGAACGCGAGCGGGACGGCGAGCGCCGCGCGGCGCACGAATACGAGGTAGGCGGATTTCATGAGCTTCCCCTTGGATGGCTTCAACGATCGGTGGACTGCGGTTCCGCGCCGGCGCGCGCAATCTGCGCGTTGGGCGCCGCGGCGATCCGGTGCTTCGCGCGCCCCGCCGGCTGGGCTGGCGTATCGGGGCCGGCTGCCGCGAGGCGCGCGGCGGCGGCTTCGATGCGCGCGACACGCGCCGCGGTGGCCGCATCGGGCTGCGGCGCGGCGGCCGCGACC
>NZ_JAIZRS010000055.1:0-15264 GCF_020419985.1 Burkholderia sp. AU32262 | reverse complement strand
CGAATCGATCAATTCGTTTCCCACTACAACGAAAACTGCAAACCGTTCGTCTGGACCGCGTCAGCCGATTCCATCCTCGAAAAGCTGCATCGACTTTGCTCGCGAATCAGCGGAACAGGACACTAGCCGGCCGCGCCCAAAGTAAAAGGCCTTCATCGCCAGATGAAGGCCTTTTTTCATGCGCACGCGGGCGCCTTCGGGCGGCGGGCTCTTCGGCGGTATCGGTTACGCCTCGAGCAACGCAAATGCGACTTTGCCGTGGTCTGCACGGACTGCGCGTTCTGCCCTATCTGGCTCACAATATATGCGGCCACCTGATTTCGCTCAGAACTTCCTTCACGAAATGGGATTTCAATATAGGCTCGCCAGCGCACGCATTCAAGGTTCCGGCGATTGAAACTTGCGATTGCAGGCGGCGCTTCAATGACAAAACAAATTTGCGTCGTCGTGCCCGCCGTGTTCAGGTGGCCGAAACATCGGCCGCCGCTTCCTTCTTCGCACGTTCTGGGCAACCCGGATCCTTGTACGCGCCATGGTCGAGCTTCTCGACGAGGTAATCGACGAATGCACGTACCGCGGGCGGCATCCCCTGCCGCGACACGAACACCGCATACAACTGCGGCACCGGCAGCGTCCAGCCTGGCATCACCGGCGACAGTTGCCCCGCGCGCAGCGCGTTGCCGTACATCATCTCCGGCAGCGCCGCGATGCCGAGGCCGTCGAGCACGGCCTCGCGGATCGTCATCAGGTCGGCCGTCACGAGGCGAGGATCGTGCTCGTGCACGTGGCGCGTCCCGTCCGGCGCGATCAGGTTGAAGACGTGCCGGCCGTCGACGCTCGGCGTATCGAGCGTCTCGAAGCCGGTCAGGTCGTCCGGCACCAGCGGCGGTGCATTCTGGCTCAGCAGGCTCGGCGCGCCGACCAGCATCTGCTCGGTGCGCCACAGCGGCCGCACGACGATGTTCGCGTTCTGCGGCGGCTCCGAGCGCACGCGCAACGCGACGTCGATCGAATCCTCGAACAGGTCGATCACGCGGTTCGTCACGCGGACGTGCACCTTCACCTCGGGATAGCGGCGCAGGAATTCGGGCAGGATGCGCGACAGCATCGTCTGCGACAGCGTCACCGGCACGCTGACACGTACCGAGCCGCGCGGCGACGCGCGCAACTGCTGCACGGCGTTCATCGCGGCTTGCGCTTCCGCGAGCATCGCCTGGCAATGCTGGTAAAACAGCTCCCCTGCCTCGGTCAGCGCGAGCTTGCGCGTCGAGCGCTGCAGCAGGCGCACGCCAAGCGCCGCCTCGAGCTCGGTCAGGCGCCGCGACAGACGCGATTTCGAGATGCCCAGCACGCGCTCGGCGGCCGAGAAACCGCCATGTTCGACGACCTGCGAGAAGTACATCAGGTCGTTCAGGTTATGTGCATCGATATTCATCTCATCGTTCCAATTTCAGAACAATCCATTGCGATCCGCCGCAAATCGACCGGTAAAACGCCCAATATAATAGCGCTATGTTTCGAAAATAACGCTATTCCGATGATTTCGAGGGCTTCCCATGACCACCGCTCGCTCGCTTGATCGCACCTACCCCGCGCTTCGCACCACCGAAGGCGGCGGTTTCGTGGTTCACCGCCCGTTCCCGACGCGGCTGCTGATGGATTTCGATCCGTTCCTGCTGCTCGATGAAATGGGCCCTGTCGATTACGCGCCCGGCGAAGCCGTGGGCGCGCCCGACCATCCGCATCGCGGCTTCGAGACCGTGACCTACGCGCTCGACGGACGCTTCCGCCATCGCGACTCGTCCGGCCATGCCGGCACGCTCGGCCCGGGCGACGTGCAATGGATGACGGCCGGGGCCGGCGTCGTCCACAGCGAAATGCCGGACCCGGCGTTCGCGCAGGCCGGCGGCCGCTCCCACGGCTTCCAGCTGTGGGTCAACCTGCCGCGCCGCGACAAGATGATCGCGCCGCGCTACCAGGAGATTCCGGCCGCTCGCATTCCGGCGGCGACGTCGCCGGACGGTCGCGCGCGCGTGCGCGTCATCGCCGGCGAAGCGTTTGGCGTACAGGCCGCGATCGAGACGCGCACGCCGATCCTCTATCAGCATTTCACGCTGGAGCCCGGCGCAACGGTCACGCAGCCGGTGCCGGCCGGTTATCGCGTGTTTGCCTATCCGATCGACGGAACGGGCCTCTACGGGCCCGACAGGCAGGCTGTCGACCCGCGACACATGATCGTCTACGGCGACGATGGCGACACCGTCACGTTCGCTGCCGGCGACACGTCGCTCGACCTGCTGCTGATCGGCGGCGTGCCGCTCAACGAGCCGATCGTCCGTTACGGCCCGTTCGTGATGAATACCGAGGAAGAGATCCGGCAGGCCGTTGTCGACTATCAGACCGGTCGCATGGGTCGCATCGAGGCGTAGTTTCGATCGGGGGTCGCAGGTGCCGCGAAGCCGGCGGTTTTGCGTCACAATAACTTCTTGAACCATGTGGCCACCCGCCACCCAGAAGGAACCCGTCCCCTTGAACTTCGAACATCTGATCCAGATCAACTCCGACGATCCGGCCGTGCCGACTCTCACTCGCGACCAGCTCTGGGAAGGCCTCGTGCTGCGTGCGGAACAGCCGCAATTGTTCGTGATCGGCCTCGACAGTTGCGTCATCCACGAACGGACGGACACGACGCTCGAACGCGAACTGCACTACGGCCACGCGACGGTGCGCGACCACGTGACGTTCACGCCGAACCAGCAGGTCCGCTACGACATCCGAGCAGCCGATGGCGAGATCGGCGGCTCGCTGACGATGACGATCGAGGAGCGCGACGACCACGAACTGTTCCTGCGTTTCGAGTACCGGACGACGCTGACGGTCACCGACGACAGCGAAGAAGCGCGACAGACGCATGGGATCGTCAAGGAGGCATACCGCACGTCGGATATCGACACGGTGCGCCTGATCCGCGAATACGCGCAGGGTCGCAAGGACCCCGATCCGCTGCACTGAGCCCGGCGGCGGCCTGCGGGCCGCCCCTTTTGATTCAAACTATCAGACTAGAACCATCGATCGATAAAGAGTTTTTGTAAATGGGGATAGTTATCATTTAGAATTCATTCCATCGTATCGACAGTCACCGATCAAACCGAATGACCGACACCATGCGCCCGACCACGCTGACCCTGCGCCGGACCACCGGCACCGCAGCCAGCAGCCGTCAGAAGACGGCAGCGGTCACCACGCCGGCGAAACCCGCCGGCAACCGCGATGCAGGCACGCGGGTCGTCAACAGTGATGCGTTGCTGCAAGGCCAAAGCCACGTCAGCATCGCGCATAACGGAGAGACGTATCAGTTGCGCGCCACGCGGCTCGGCAAACTGATCCTGACGAAGTAACGACCGAGTATTGTGGGGACCACCTCCCTGAGAGGTGTTGGGCAGTAGCCAGCGTAACGGCTTGCACGCGAGATCTAGACCCCTTCGTGCAAACACACTCAAGCAGCCGTTGCAGCAAGCCAAGCCACTTTTTTTGGTTCTCGCACAAGGAAGAAAAAAGCGACACGTCGATGGACGTGTCGCTTTTTTGTTTGGGCAGCCGATGCGCGAAGCACGCTGCCCAAGTGTCGTGGCTGCCGTCAATGCGCGACGGCGAGAGCGGCATACGCGCCGCCTCAGAATCCCCAGAACATCAACCACCATGCGCTATCGACGACAGCCAGCCCGACGGCGAACCACACGAATGCCGCGAGCCGGCGCGGCCACGCCGCATAGCGCCCCGTCACCATCCACGCGAGCCACGCACTCCATACGTTGGCGCCGACCAGAATCGCGATGCGCACATCGGCTGCCCAGCCGAGCGGCACATGCTCGGCGCGCAGCAACGACAGCGTCGTGGCCGACAACCCGAGGAACACGCCCGCACCCGCGATGGGGATCAGCGCCTGCGCGAGGTGATGCAGGCGCACGCGATCGAAGCGGCCGAGCATCAGCGTGGCGCCGGCCAGCAACACCAGTAGTGCCGTGCCGTACACGAGCCCAGTGCCGACGATGTAGCTGACGACCAGCCCGCCATCGAGCCAGGAGAACACGTCGTTGCGATCCGGGTAGTGCGTGAGCAGGAACCACGGCGCATTGGTCTCGAGCGGCCACGTGATGTCGTGGTCGATCAGCCAGCCCGCGAGCCATTGCTTGATCTGCACGAACCACGGGCTGACGGTCCAGTGGAACGCACCGATCGCCACGCCGAGCAGGCCGTACAGGATCAGTGCGGTGTCCCACGGGTTGGCTCGCTCCGCCCCGAGGTTCACGACTTCGTCGGACGGTGAGCGCAGCGACAGCGAAATCGCGTCGCGGTGCCCGCTGCAGCGGCCGCACATATGGCAGTCCGCCGCGCCCTTCATGTTGCGCAACGGGACGAGCGGCGCGCAATTGATCGGAATCACGCGATGGCCGTGCTCGCCGTTCCTGTACGAACGGCGCCACGCGTCCTCGTCGACCTTGTAGCGCATCGGCGCAAGCCGCGCGAGCAGCCCGAACACACCGTTGACCGGGCACAGATACTTGCACCACACGCGCTTCTCGCGGCCGTACAGCACGCCGATGACGATCGCGCCGACGGTCGAGCCGCCGAGCACGAACAGCACCGCGAGCGGGTACTGGTACACGCTCACCATCTGCCCATAGATCGTCGTGATGCCGAACGCGACGAACGGCCAGCCGCCCCACCGGATCCAGCGTGGAATCGGGCCGCCGCGGCCGAACTTGCTCGCGTATTCGGTGAGCGCGCCTTCCGGGCACAGCACACCGCACCAGACGCGGCCGAGCATCACCATCGACAGCAGCACGAACGGCCACCAGATGCCCCAGAACGCGAACTGCGCGATGAGCGTGAGGTTGTTCCACAGATGCGCGGAATCGTCCGGCAGCGGCAACACCGCCGGCACGATGATCAGGAACGCGTAGACGGCGACGACGATCCACTGAATACCGCGGATCAGCGCACCGTGGCGCTGCATCCACTGGCCGGCCTGCGCGAGCCAGCCCGGCTTGACGGCGGCGACAACGCTCATGCCGCGCGACCCGCTACGACGGCCGGACGGCGGCTCGCACGCTTCATCAGCAACCAGACGACCGCCCAGTACACCGCATACGCCACCAGGTTGGTCAGCGCCGGGTGCGCGCGATAGCCGGTCAGCGTCGCGACGAGCGAACCGAACGTGCCCGAATCATCGAGGATCGCGGACGTATCCCACACCTGCGAGATGCCGAGCGGCAGGATTTCCTTGTCGATCAGCTTGTCGACGCCGGTCTGGAACAGGCCCGCGCCGAGGAACAGCAGCATCACTTCGGTGACGCGGAAAAAATGCCGCCACGAGAAGTACTTGCCGCCGAGCTGCAGCAGATAGAACGTGAGGAACGCGAGGCCCAGGCCGATCACGACCGCGAGCATCTGGCTGCCGTCGACGTGGCCGGACTGGCCGAAACCGAGGCCGTACAGGAAGATCACCGTCTCGCTGCCTTCGCGCGCGATCGCGAGCGCGACCAGCACGGCGACGCCCCACCAGTTCGAATCACGCGTGCTTTGCTGCAGCGATTGCTCCATGTCGCGCTTCAGCGTGCGGCCGTGCCGGCGCATCCACAGCACCATCTGCACGATCAGCACGCACGCGATCAGCACCATCGCCGTCTGGAAATAGTCCTGCGCGTCGCCGGACAACACTTCGGTGAACCCGACCAGCGCGGCGCCGAGGCCGACTGCCATCAGCAGGCCGACAGCGACGCCCGTCCAGAGGAAAGGCAAACCGCGGCGCGCGTCGTCGTCGCCGTTTTTCAGCCATGCATAGAGAATGCCGACGACGAGCAGCGCTTCGACGCTCTCCCGCCAGACGATGAACAAGATCTGACCCATCGATACCTCCTGACGCGCGGGGCACGGCCT
This sequence comes from Burkholderia sp. AU32262, assembly GCF_020419985.1. NCBI lineage: Bacteria > Pseudomonadati > Pseudomonadota > Betaproteobacteria > Burkholderiales > Burkholderiaceae > Burkholderia > Burkholderia sp. AU32262. The sequence goes on along the minus strand of NZ_JAIZRS010000055.1, from coordinate 9,324 downwards.
GGCCCGCCCGCGCGCAGATAAAACACGTTACTTCGCGACGATCACGCCCTGTGCCTGCTGGTGGAAATCGTCGAAAAACTTGTATTCGCCCGGCGACAGCGGGGCGACGACCACGAACGAATCGGCGCCCGGCGCGAGCACCTTCTCCTTGCGCAACTGCACGCTCTCGAATTCGGCGGCGCCCTTGCCGGTGTTCCTGATCTCGATCTTGAAACGCTGGCCGGCCGGCACTTCGATGCGGGCGGGATTCAGCTTGCCATCCGTCATCTCGAGCTTGAACGTCGGCAGATCGGCCGCATGCGCCGCGCCGGCAAGCCACAGCGCAGCGGCTGCGGCGACGATTTTCTGGGGAATTTTCATTCTGGGTTCTCTACGCCGACGGCGCGCCGAAGCGCGCCGTTCGTGATGCCACCGATCAGTAACCGCCCTTCTTGCCGATACCGGCGAACGGGAAGTCGTACTCGAGCGTGATGGGCTTGAACCACGGGCCCACGCCCGTTTCCTTGTCGACGTGACGACCGAACGCCATGTGACCCGACTGCATCGGCGGCTTGACGACCAGCGTCAGGTGGTACTTGCCCGGGCCGGCGAGCTTCACGTTGTCGCCGTAGTGCGGGCCGTCGCTCGCGACCATGCCCATCAGGTCGCCCTCGGCCTTCCACTTGGTGTCGCCCTGCTTCGTCAGCTTGTACGTGACCTGCAGGTACGGCATCCAGTCGCCTTCCGCGAAACCCGTCGGGTTGTTCTTGACCGCATGGATGTCGGCCTCGAGGTGGATGTCGGAATCCGACGCCTTGCGCATCATGCCTTCCGGGTCCATCGTGATCGGCTGCAGATACACCGCGCCGATTTCCATGCCGCCCTGGATCTGCTGCTTGCCGATCGGATACTCGGCAGCCGAGGCCGACATCGCGGCAAACGCCGCCGCTACCGCAACCGTCGTGCGGATGAACGAAGAACCCAACATGGACACTCCTTGTTATTTGTCTGACTATCTTGACGACATGCGAGCCGCCGCTGCCGTCCGCCGGAAACACTAACGCGACGAAGAACGTTAATGCGAACTATTCTCAATACATGCGGAGTTTAGCACCGAACCCGTTCCGGAACAAACGGGGAGCGCCGTAAACCCCTGATCCGACAAGGCTTACAGGCGCTTTACCGAAGGATTCCGTGACGCTTGGAAAGATTTACCGGCCACCGCTGATGTGGTCGCCGACGTTCGCGCCGAACACGCGTTCACGCAGCACGGCAAGCTGGTCGCGGGTCGCGGCGGCTTTCTCGAATTCGAGATTCTTCGCGTAGTCGGCCATCTGCTTCTCGAGGCGCTTGATTTCCTTCGCGAGCTGCTTTTCCGACATGTCCTCGAATTTCGCGCGCTGCTGCGCCTCCTTCAGCTCCGCGCGCGCGTCGTCGGCGTTGTAGACGCCGTCGATGATGTCCTTGATGCGCTTCACGACGCCGCGCGGCGTAATGCCCATCTTTTCGTTGTAGGCGATCTGCTTCGCGCGGCGCCGCTCGGTTTCGCCGATCGCGCGCTTCATCGACTCGGTCATGTTGTCCGCGTAGAGGATCGCCTTGCCGTTCACGTTCCGCGCGGCACGACCGATCGTCTGGATCAGCGAGCGCTCGGCGCGCAGGAAGCCCTCCTTGTCCGCATCGAGAATCGCGACGAGCGACACTTCGGGAATGTCGAGGCCCTCGCGCAGCAGGTTGATCCCGACCAGCACGTCGAACGTGCCGAGCCGCAGGTCGCGGATGATCTCGACGCGCTCGACCGTGTCGATGTCGCTGTGCAGGTAGCGCACCTTGACGCCGTGGTCGGCCAGGAACTCGGTCAGCTGTTCGGCCATGCGCTTCGTCAGCACGGTGATCAGCACGCGCTCGCCGGCCTTCACGCGCGCGTTGATTTCGGTCAGCACGTCGTCGACCTGCGAGCTCGCCGGCCGGACTTCGATTTCCGGATCGACGAGGCCCGTCGGCCGCACGACCTGCTCGGCGATCTGACCCGTCACGCGCTTCTCGTAGTCGGCCGGCGTGGCCGACACGAACACGACCTGGCGCATCTTGCGCTCGAACTCGTGGAACTTCAGCGGCCGGTTGTCGAGCGCCGACGGCAGGCGGAACCCGTAATTGACGAGGTTTTCCTTGCGCGCGCGGTCGCCGTTGTACATGCCGTTCAACTGGCCGATCAGCACGTGCGATTCGTCGAGCAGCATCAGCGCATCGGGCGGCAGGTAGTCGACGAGCGTCGGCGGCGGATCGCCGGGCGCCGCCCCCGAGAAATGCCGCGAATAGTTCTCGATGCCCTTGCAGAAGCCGAGCTCCTGCAGCATCTCGAGGTCGAAGCGCGTGCGCTGCTCGAGGCGCTGCGCCTCGACGAGCTTGCCTTCGCGATGGAAGAACTCGAGCCGTTCGCGCAGTTCGTCCTTGATCGTCTCGACCGCGCGCATCACGGTGTCGCGCGGCGTCACGTAGTGCGACGACGGATACACGGTGAAACGCGGGATCTTCTGCCGCACGCGCCCGGTCAGCGGGTCGAACAGGTGCAGCGTCTCGACCTCGTCGTCGAACAGCTCGACGCGTACGGCCATTTCCGCATGCTCGGCCGGGAAGATGTCGATCGTGTCGCCGCGCACGCGGAACGTGCCGCGCTGGAAATCCTGCTCGTTGCGCGTGTATTGCATCGCGATCAGCCGCGCGATCACGTCGCGCTGGCCGAGCTTGTCGCCGGTGCGCAGCGTCAGGATCATCTGGTGGTATTCGGACGGGTTGCCGATACCGTAGATCGCCGACACCGTCGCGACGATCACCACGTCGCGGCGCTCCATCAGGCTCTTCGTCGCCGACAGCCGCATCTGCTCGATGTGCTCGTTGATCGACGAATCCTTCTCGATGAACAGGTCGCGCTGCGGCACGTAGGCCTCGGGCTGGTAGTAGTCGTAGTACGAGACGAAGTACTCGACCGCGTTGCGCGGGAAGAACTCACGGAACTCCGCGTAAAGCTGGGCGGCGAGCGTCTTGTTCGGCGCGAACACGATCGCCGGGCGGCCGAGCCGCGCGATCGTGTTGGCCATCGTGAAGGTCTTGCCCGAGCCGGTTACGCCGAGCAGCGTCTGGAAGGCAAGGCCGTCGCCGACCCCTTCGACGAGCGTGTCGATCGCGCTCGGCTGGTCGCCCGCGGGCGGATACGGCTGGTAAAGCTGGAACGGCGACCCTTCGAAAGTGACGAATTTGGATTCGTCGAGCGCGTCGCCGACTTCGGCATGATGTTCGGACATGGAATGCGGCCGGAGCAAGGGCAAAGAAAGCATTCTAGCGCTTCGCGGCCGAGCGAACTGCTGTCGGCTCCTGACGCGCGACGGCCGCCCGAAATCGCGTTTCGCCGCGCCAATCGCGACGGAATCACCGCCCCCGCCAGCGCGAATTCGCTACAATGTCAGGCTGCTGCGCTTTCCGGCGTCGCGCCGTTGGCGCGGTCCGCTGCACCCGTCCCGCCGGCTGAAAGCCTGACCCTCTTTTCACTACTGCCGAATCATCATGTCGCTCTTCTCCGCTGTCCAGCTTGCTCCCCGCGACCCGATCCTGGGCCTGAACGAAGCCTTCAACGCCGATGCGCGTCCGACCAAGGTCAACCTCGGCGTTGGCGTGTACACGAACGAGGAAGGCAAGATTCCGCTGCTGCGCGCGGTTCGCGACGCGGAGAAGGCGCGTGTCGAAGCCGGCCTGCCGCGCGGTTACCTGCCGATCGACGGGATCGCCGCCTACGATGCGGCCGTGCAGAAGCTGCTGCTGGGCAACGATTCGCCGCTGATCGCGGCGGGCCGCGTCGTCACGGCGCAGGCCCTGGGCGGCACGGGCGCGCTGAAGATCGGCGCCGATTTCCTGCGCACCGTGAATCCGAACGTGAAGGTCGCGATCAGCGATCCGAGCTGGGAAAACCACCGCGCGCTGTTCGAGGCCGCCGGCTTCGAAGTCGTCGCGTACCCGTATTACGACGCGGCCACCAACGGCGTGAACTTCGAAGGCATGCTGTCGGCGCTGAACAGCTACGCGGCCGGCACGGTCGTCGTGCTGCACGCGTGCTGCCACAACCCGACCGGCGTGGACCTCACCGAAGCGCAATGGCAACAGGTCGTCGACGTCGTGAAGGCGCGTGACCTCGTGCCGTTCCTCGACATGGCCTACCAGGGCTTCGGCGAAAACATCGAAGCCGATGCCGCTGCCGTGCGCCTGTTTGCCGCGGCCGACCTGAACGCGTTCGTGTCGTCGTCGTTCTCGAAGTCGTTCTCGCTGTACGGCGAGCGCGTTGGCGCGCTGTCGATCATCACGTCGAGCAAGGAAGAAGCCACGCGCGTGCTGTCGCAACTGAAGCGCGTGATCCGCACGAACTACTCGAACCCGCCGACCCATGGCGGCGCGGTGGTCGCAGCGGTGCTCGCGTCGCCGGAACTGCACGCTTCGTGGGTCCAGGAACTCGGCGAAATGCGCGACCGCATCCGTGCGATGCGCAACGGTCTCGTCGAACGCCTGAAGGCAAGCGGCGTCGATCGCGATTTCAGCTTCATCAACGCGCAGCGCGGGATGTTCTCGTATTCGGGCCTGACCTCGGCACAAGTCGATCGCCTGCGCGACGAGTTCGGCATCTATGCGGTCGGCACGGGCCGGATCTGCGTCGCCGCGCTGAACACGCGCAACCTCGACGTGGTCGCCCAAGCGGTCGCAGCGGTCCTGAAGTAAAGCGGCGCCGGGCGGCGGCCGTCGCCGGCCCCGCCCTGCCGACATGAAAAACGCGCTCCACGGAGCGCGTTTTTTTGTGCCATCCACCGCGGCGGGCGGCGACACCGCCCGCATCCGCGTTACTGCATGAACCAGCCGTGACTGACGACCACCGACTGGCCCGTGAGCGCGGCGCTCGGGAACGCCGACAGGAACAGCACCGTCTGCGCGACGTCCTGCACCGTCGTGAACACGCCGTCGACCGTGTTGCCGAGCATCACCTTCTTGATCACGTCCTCTTCGCTGATGCCGAGCTCCTTCGCCTGCTCCGGAATCTGCTTGTCGACCAGCGGCGTGCGCACGAAGCCCGGACACACGACGTGCGAGCGCACGTTGTGCTTCGCGCCTTCCTTCGCCAGCACGCGGGCCAGGCCGAGCAGGCCATGCTTGGCCGTCACGTACGCCGACTTCAGCGGCGACGCTTCGTGCGAGTGCACCGAGCCCATGTAGATCACGACGCCGCCGCGATCGTCCTTGTACATGTGCTTGAGCGCGGCCTTGGTCGTCAGGAATGCGCCGTCCACGTGGATCGCCTGCATCTTCTTCCAGTCGGCGAACGAGTAGTTCTCGATCGGGTTGACGATCTGGATGCCCGCGTTCGACACGAGGATGTCGACCGAGCCGAACGTTGCGGCGACCTTGTCGATGCCGGCGTTCACGGCTTCCTCGTTGGTCACGTCCATCGCGACGCCGATCGCCTTGCCGCCTGCCTTGACGATCTCGTCGGCGACCGCGTTCGCGCCGTCCTGGTTCAGGTCGGCGATCGCGACAGCCGCGCCCCCCTTGGCGAGCTCGAGCGCGATTTCCTTGCCGATGCCGCTCGCGGCGCCCGTGACGACTGCGGTCTTGCCATTCAGATCTGCTGCCATGTCCGTCTCCTCCCGTTGTCGGATCGATGAAACACGCGCCCGCCGCATCCGCGCGCATCGCGAAAATCGCATCGGCGTGCCAGCCGCCATTGTGCCCGATCGGACCCGCCGTTCGCGCGCAAAACGTCTAAGCTTAAGGTCGGTTCCGTTCAGCAGGAGAATCTCATGCACTATCGACGGCTAGGCCGCTCCGGCCTGCAGATCAGCGAGCTTTCCCTCGGCTCGTGGGTGACGTACGGCAACCAGGTCGACCAGCGGGTCGCGCGCGAATGCCTGGCCGCGGCACGCGACGCGGGCGTCAATTTCTTCGACAACGCCGAGGTCTACGCCGGCGGCAAATCCGAGGAAATCATGGGCCACGCGCTCAAGTCGCTCGACTGGCCGCGCGTCAGCTATATCGTGTCCACGAAGTTCTTCTGGGGGCTCGCGGAAGCCCCGAACCAGTATCACACGCTGAACCGGAAATACCTGCTGAACGCGATCGACGGCTCGCTGCGCCGGCTACAGCTCGACTATGTCGACCTCGTCTATTGCCATCGCCCCGATCCGCATACGCCGATCGAGGAAACCGTCTGGGCAATGAGCGACATGATCGTGCGCGGCAAGGCGCTGTACTGGGGCACGTCGGAATGGAGCGCCGACGAGATCCGCGCGGCATGTGAGATCGCCGAGCGGCATCATCTGCACAGGCCGGTCGTCGAACAACCGCAGTACAACCTGTTCCACCGCACCCGGGTCGAACAGGAATATGCGCGGCTCTACGACGATTACGGCCTCGGCCTCACGACCTGGAGCCCGCTCGCGTCGGGCCTGCTCACCGGCAAGTACCGCAACGGCGTGCCGGCCGGCAGCCGCGCGCAGTTGCAAGGCTACGACTGGATGCGCGAACGCCTGACCGATCGGGCCGCCAACGACATCGTCGAACGGCTCGGCGAGATCGCCGCCGAGCTCGGCTGCAGCACCGGCCAGTTGGCCATTGCGTGGGTGCTCGCGAATCCGCGCGTGAGTTCGGTCATCACGGGCGCCTCGCGGGTCGACCAGATCGGCGACAACATGCGCGCGCTCGACGTTGCCGCGAAGCTGACGCCGGATGTGAAGCAGCGCATCGAGGCGGTAGTCGGCGACGCATACGAGTAAGGCGACTCGCGACCACTCGCGTACAATACGCGGCCGCATCGGTGCCCGGCCTGACGGCCGCGCACGTTCGACCGTTTTAATCGATTCACCTTTCGTTTCAGGCAGCCAGCCATGCTCAGTTATCGTCACGGTTTTCACGCAGGCAACCACGCGGACGTGCTCAAGCACACCGTCGTCGTCCAGCTGCTGCGCTACCTGAACAAGAAAGACAAATCGTACTGGTACATCGATACGCACGCGGGCGCCGGCGTGTACTCGCTGCGCGACGGCTATGCAGCGAAGACGTCGGAATTCGATACCGGCATCGGCCGGCTGTGGAACGAAAAGAGCCTTCCGGAAGCGCTGGGCGACTATATCGATGAAGTCCGCGCGCTGAACGACGACGGCGAACTGCACTTCTACCCGGGCTCCCCGTACATCGCCTGGCGGTCGATGCGCGAGCAGGACCGGATGCGTCTGTTCGAAATGCATACGACGGAAATCGATGTGCTGCGCCACAATTTTCGCGATGCGGGGCGACGCGCGATGATCTTCGCCGGCGACGGCTTCGAAGGTATCAAGGCGCTGCTGCCGCCGCCGCCGCGACGCGCACTCGTGCTGATCGACCCGTCCTACGAGGACAAGAAGGATTACGCGCGCACGGTGAGCTGCGTGACGGAATGCCTGAAGCGTTTCGCGACCGGCTGTTATGCCATCTGGTATCCGCAGGTCACGCGGACGGAATCGCAACGCTTTCCCGAGCAGTTGAAGCGCCTGCAGCCGAACAACTGGCTCCACCTGACGCTGACGGTGTCGAATCCGCCGACCGATGGACTGGGCCTCTACGGAAGCGGGATGTTCATCCTGAATCCGCCATATACGCTCGCCCAGAGCATGAACGAGGTCCTGCCCTACCTGGTCGAGAAGCTGGGACAGGATAGCGGCGCCCGCTGCCAGATCGAGCACCGCGGCAACTGATCGGGCGACCGGCGGTTACGGTTGCGGTCTGGGCGCCAGTCTCGGCTGGTTGGCCGGCTGCCCGTTCCATGCGGGAACATTGATGTACGGCGCGACGAACAGCGGAACCGACGTATTCGGTCCCTGCCCGGCTGGAGCCCGCATGCCTGCCGGCTCGACGATCGGCTCCGAAGACAACGGTGCCGTCTGCAACACCAACCCGCCCTTGCCGTCCTGGATACCGCGCTGGGTATCGAGCACGAGCGGCCTGGACGACGTCGCGGCACCTACAGCGAAGCCATGGACGAGCATTGCCGCGCCCAGAACGAGACGCGCGCAGGTACTGCGGCGCACATCGACACGCAAACGCATGATCGTGTCCTTCCCGATGAAAAGTAGGCCCATACCATAGCGCTGCACCGGCGATTTCGCCAGATCCGGCGCACAAAAAAACAAAGCCCCGTCAATACGGGGCTTGCTTATCGTTCGGTGCCGCTCGGCACCCGACGGTCACTCCGATTACAGCGAGTAGCCGTTGGTTTCGAGCGAGCGGATGCGACGCTCGAGCTGAACGATGTCCGACGACGTGGCGAGGTATGCCTCACGGCGCTCACGTTCTGCGGACTCGAACCAGTTGCTCAGCTTTTCGACGATGTAGGCGATCATGACGTTCTCCAAGGAAGAGGGACCCCTGGTGAATCGATATTCAGGGATTTCCCGTATAGGGTTATCCCGAATTATAGCGACGCCGCACCAAGATGCTAGTGAAATACTTGCATGGGCACCATTCCGATTTGGAATGGAGCCGCACCGACCACCTATAACTCATTGATTTTTATAGGAATGCAGTCGGGGCCCGTTTTGCGGCTCGAGGAAGCGCACTAATTTGGTTCATCGACGGGGTCGGCGAGGCGCGCCAAAATCGGGCATTCAGGCCGCCCGTCACCATGGCAGTGCGCGGCCAGATCGGCCAGCGTGTCGCGCATGTCGCTGAGTTCGGCGATGCGTTTGTCGAGTTCGGCCACGTGCTCGAGAGCAATCGATTTCACTTCGGCGCTGGCGCGCGAGCGATCCTGCCAAAGCATCAGCAGCTTGCGAATGTCCTCGACCAGAAAGCCGAGTCGCCGCGCCTGACGGATGAATCGCAGGATATGGATTTCGTCCGCGCCGTAGATCCGGTAGCCGGCATCGGTCCGCTTGCTCGGCGCAAGAAGGCCGACCTGTTCGTAGTACCGGATCATTTTCGCGCTGACTCCGGATTCGCGCGACGCTTCGCCGATATTCATTCCCTGCCCTCTTCATCAAGCCCTGGTTGCGAACACGAACGGCGACGGAGGCCATCGCCGACGACACGTCGATCGTATCAAATCGAGAGGTTTCGTTCCGAGGGACAGCTTGGTCGCAGGAGCGCGGATGGAATGGGTGCGGCCCGACGCATGCCTTTCGGGATGCCGCAATGCAAAAACCCCCGCCTTGTCGGGCGGGGGTTCTTGGCTTAGGGAGCCTGACGATTACCTACTTTCACACGGGAATCCGCACTATCATCGGCGTAGAGTCGTTTCACGGTCCTGTTCGGGATGGGAAGGGGTGGGACCGACTCGCT
>NZ_JAIZRS010000054.1:0-15333 GCF_020419985.1 Burkholderia sp. AU32262 | reverse complement strand
GAAATCCGGGTCCATCGGATCGGACAGCGCCGAATGCCGGTGCAGTACGTTCAGGTTCAGCTGATTCGGCCACCAGTCCTTGTTCGTCGTGCCGCTGCCTGCGGTGTGGTTGAACGGGCACTTCGATGGGTTCGACATGGACATTCTCCTTGGATGAGCGATGTTGCGTGGGTTCAGTGCCGCTGGTACTTCAACAGCGGGCGTCCGTTCAGCGGCTGCGTCGCGCGCGCGTTGTGCGAGTAGTGCCGCGTGAACGCGTCGATGTCGGCCGCGGACAGGTCCATCGTGTCCTGCAGCACATACCATTCGACGTTCTCGGTGAGCGGGGGCGTCGTCAGCGAGCCGAGGTAGTGGTAATAGCTGTCGAGATCGTCCGGCATCAGCGCCGCCACGTCGAACGACGCCAGCGGCGACGCGACGCCGCGCCGCGCCGCGCGCACGATCGACGCGAACTGCGCGTTCTCGTTGCCGTCGCGATACAGCACCGCGACGACGGCAAGCCGGCCGTCCTGCGCGCGGAACACGAAATGGCCTTCGAGCGGATAACGCCGGCCGTCGATCGTGTGCTCGGCCGGCGCGTGGAAGTGCGCCTGAAGCAGCCGGAAGTGACGGCCGCGGATGATCACGTCGCTTTGCTTCGGCACGACCTGCACGGTGTGGCCGTTGTCCACGACGGTCGCGCCGCCCGTGGCGACGTGCACGACGATCGCGTCGTTCACGCCGGGCATGCGTTCGGCCTGCACGACGGTGCCCGACCGGATGTCGATCGGCGATTGCGAATCGCCCGACTCGATCTGCCAGGCCTGCTGATGCGCGTAATCGAAGTCGCGCGGGTCCTGCGTCGGTGCGGCGGCGGCGGCCGCGGTCGCGCCGCTCGCGATTGCTGCGGCGAACACCGGCAGCGCCGCGCGCCGGACTGCCGTGACGACCTGCGTCAGGTTGATTCGATGATTCAAACGGGATCCTCGATACGGGAAGGTGAAAGGAAATCGCTCGCGGCCGGTGCGAGATGCCTGCGCGACCGAAAGCCGGGATCAATTCATTATTCGTATCGGCCCGATGCGTTCCAATCAGACTCGTCTGATTCAAGCGCCACTCATGCGGCACGTCGCGATTCGTGTGGACCGTGCGGATCGAGCGTGCGACGCAAACGTGCGCCGATGTAGGACCAGGCCGATTGTGTCGTCGTCTGCGTCTGCCCACAATGTGCCGGTCGAACGGTTGCATGGTGATCCGTTCGATACCTCGTATCCGAAGCTCGTCTTCGTTCCGAACGCCGCCCGAGGTGGGGCGGCGTCCTTTTTCCGTGTTCGACGCACGGCAACGAACATGGCGCGCCGCGGGCAGACAGGGAATACGCGCGACGTCGTCGACGATTTCGATACACCCTCGAGCGCGCGACGCCGTCGGCGCCATCGCGTTTCATCGTTCATACGCGCAGCCTTCGTGCGCGGTCAATTATCAAGGACTCCATCATGAAGACTCGTATTCAAGCCATTCCCGCCGTGATCGCACTCGTCTGCGCCACCGGCATGACGGGCGCGGTCGCCGCCGAAGCCGGCGCGGCCCCGCTGCCGAAAGGCATCGTCGCGGTCGTGAACAACGCGCCGATCGTACAGAGCGACGTGGACACCATCGTGAAGGCGTCGGGCCAGCCCGATACGCCGGCGTTGCGCGATGCGGTGAAGCGCGACCTGATCGTCCGGCAACTGATCGAGCAGGCGGCCGACAAGGCGAACTACGGCAGCCGGCCCGAAGTCCAGGGCATCGTGTCGCGCGCGCGTGCGAGCGCGGCGGCCGATCTGTATCTGCGCGATGCGTTGGGCGCGCAGCGCGTGACCGATGCGCAGGTGAAGGCGCGCTACGACTACATCGTCGCGAATGCCGCGCAGTTCGAATACCGCGCGCAAGTGGTGGCCGTGGCCGATGCCGCGAAGGCGAATGCGGTGGCAGCCGAGCTGAAGCAGGGCGCGACCTTCGACGCGGTCGCGAAGAAGTACAACACGACCGCGAACGCTGGCGTGGCCGAGTGGAGCGAACTGAAGACGCCGCTTGCCGAAGGCCACACGGCCGGGCTGCCGATGCCGCTCGCGCAGGCCATGACGTCGCTGAAGCCGGGCGCGGTGTCGGGCCCGGTGCAGATCGGCAATGCGTATGCGTTCGTGAAGCTCGCCGACAAGCGCCCGGTGGTCGTGCCGAGCTTCGACAAGGCCAAGCCGGTGCTGCGACAGCAACTGGAGCAGCAGGCGCGACAAAACGCGATGGCCGCGCTGGTCGACAAGCTGGCCGCGCAGGCGACGATCGAGCAGTAACAGGCGCCGAAGAAAACGAGGCTCGGCGGGCTGTGAGCCCGCCGAGCCTTTTTTGTTCCGTGCGTCGTTTCGCCGGCAATCGGCCGCCTTTTTCCCGCCACCGGAACCGCGCCGTGCGCCAACCGCAACGACGTCATCCCACTGCGGTCTCCGCTTCGACGTGAATCATGAAGGCCACGGGCCCGGCGACGCGCGTCCCGTCGAGTGCGAGTTCGACGATCGCGGGCGTCGGCCCGCTGCAATCGATCGACGCCATCTCCATCCGGTCGAACCACGCGCAGTGCGCGACTTCCGCGGACGGACGCGCTCGAGCGTGCGCATCGAGATCCGCCAGGAACACGTGATGCAGCTTGTGCTTGCCGGCCGCGCGAAACAGGTAGCGCAGGTTCCGGCAGACGAGCCCGGTTTCTTCCGCGAGTTCGCGGCGCGCGGCGTCGCTCAGCGATTCGCCCGGTTTGGGTAGGCCGCCGGGTAGTGTCCAGCGGGCGTGCGGTCGGGCGACCAGCAGAACCCGGTCGCCGCGCCGGCACAGGACGGTGGCGCGTTGTTTCATGATGGTGTCGTCCGATTGCGTGCGGCGAATGCCGCGGTTGGGAAAAGACATTGCTTCGGGGAAGCGCCGTCAGGACGTTCGTGTCGAGACGTTTCCGATGCGAGGGCGTCGCGGGCGTCATGCCGGTTGCGGCGGACGGTCTTGCGCCGTGACGCGTTCCACTTTATGGACGCGCTGTCGGCCACTCAATCGGCCCAGTCTTAAAAGCGTCGACAGATGACGGTTGGCGGGCCACCGGCCGGGAAGCGGGCCACATAGGCTCCGGCACGCCGTGTGGGCCTCGTCCGATTCCTTCGCCCCGCCGCCGGACAATAAGACCCGTCCGATAGAGATTCGCGTCCGACTCGCCTGTAATACGCAGCATCTGCCGATATCAAGCGGCATGAACTGGCGATGGAGGACAATCGATGAGTGATGCAGATAATGTGGTCAAGGGCGCGGTGGTCGGCACGATCGCGAGCGCGGCGACCGTCGCGCTCGTGCACTTCGTGATCGAGGCCGGCACGCGCTGGAGCGCCGGCGGCCTGGCGGTGACGCTGATCTCGGCGGTGCTGATGGCGTTCGTGCTGCTCGTGCCGCCAGCGTTCGCCGCATGGCGCAACCGGATGGACGCAATCGATCCGTTCTTCGAGCCCGAGGCGTTGAAGCCGATCCTGCAAGGCCGTGCGGTGGGTATCGTGCTCGGCATCGTATTCGGCATTTCGGTCGTGACGGGCTGGCAATGATGGCGACGAACGCGCCCACCCTGCTTGCGGCGGACCCGGCCGTGCGCCCGACCGTCAAGGTCATTTCGCTGCGCCGCAGCCACGCGCGCCGGCACGCGTTCCGCGCGAACAACCCGCATCTGGATTTCGAATTCGTCGACGCGATCGACGGACACGCGCTCTCGGACGCCGCAATCGCCGCATCCGGCCTGTTCGCGCCCGGGTTGCCGTACACGCGCGGTGCGTTCGGCATCGCGATGACCACGCATCGGCTGTGGAGCGACATCGCGTCGGGCCGCGAGCGGATAACGGTCGCGGAGGACGATGCGATCTTCCGGCCCGATTTCCACGACGCCACGCTGCAATTCCTGCGTGACGATCGCGGCCGGCACGATTTCATCGCATGGGGCTACAACTTCGATTCGATCTTGCGCGGTTCGATCTTCAACAGCCGCACGCCGGTGACGATGCGCTTCGACGAAGCGGCGCTCGACGGTGCGATCGGCGATTTCCGGAACGACCGCGGCCCGGTGCTGGTGATGAACCTGCTCGAGTTCTACGGGATCTGTGCGTACACGATCTCGCCGGCCGGCGCGCGCTTCCTGCTCGATCGCTGCTTTCCGCTGCGGCCGGAGACGCTGTACTCGTACGGGCTGGGCCGCACGCTCGACAATTACGGCATCGACATCGTGATGAACAAGTTCTACGGCGCGATGCGCAGCGTGGCCACCTTTCCGCCGCTCGCGGTGACGATGAATGCGCGCGAGACGTCGACGATTCAGGCCTGACCCGATCGGACGCGACAAACGGCGACGTTGAATCGAAAGGGGCGCTTGCCTCGTACGTGCACCGGCACGCTTCGGCTGTCGCCCCGTTCGTCGTTGCGCGACGCGCGGTCAGACCGTCGCCGTGATACCGGCCGGGCCCGATTCGCCCGCGGCCCGAACCACGATTTCCACATGCTGGCCAAACGCGGCCAGCGTCAGCATCAGCTGATCCAGCGACACGTTCCTGAGCCGCTCGCGCTGCTCGGGCGTGACCACCGGCCGGGCCATTTCCGCGAGCGCCGTGGCCTCTTCGTCACTCAGGCCGCGCGACGCAATCAGCGCGTTGAGTTTCAGCGCAAGGACGGACTTGGCCTCCAGCTCCCCGACGTCGTAGAAATCGAAATCGGCCGGCACGGCGCCGGTGTAGTCATCCTGATCATCGTAATTCATCGTGCTTCTCCCGTGATCGCCGAACACTGCGCGGCATCGAGCGGCGCCTTATCGGCGAGCCTGACATGCGGAACGACGCGGCGAGATTGAATGGATGTTTGCGTGTTGACGAAGCAGTCCCGGAAACGAATGGGTGCGCTATGATTCGCGTCAGCCATGGTCAACTCCTCTGTTGAGTTGGTGGTGGTCAGCGGCCTGCAGGTGTTTTACCCACCCGCAGGCCGCGCTCGTTGACGCGGCGGATGTCGATCGTTACTTCATCCAGGCGAAAACGTGCAACTACTTTAGCCAAGATTGAACGGCCGCGGGCAACGGGTGCGCGCGGTTTCAGCCGCGTTGACCATCAGGTCAGTGCCTCGCGTCCTTGCTGCTCAACGATTTCGCGGCGGCTGCGTCGGCTGGCCGATTCGTCGTTTCTTCACCGATGTGTTGAAAAGCGTGTCGATCGGCCGCGTCGAGGCACCCTGACGAACCGTTTTCACCGACGGGAAGAAATCCCAGCACGAATCGGTTCAGTCCTATTGGATGCACGGGCCGGCCACGTTAAGCTTGATTCGCGCGGTGCCGTGGCATGGATTCGACGGCGGTCGCTGGGCCCGGCCGTTGCGCGAAGCTACGTTGGTTGTAGCACTACTCCTCACGCTGCCTTATGCGAGCGTCGAATCCCGGCCGGCGGTTGCCGCGCACTTCTTCCGCTCATCGTTCAGATCACGCGAAGCGAGCCGTCCTCCCGCTTCGCGCCTCCGTCATGCTCCATGCTTCACTCCGGCCGCAAGCGGATCGCCACGCTGCTGCGCGTGGTCGCCGGCGCGCCGCGCGAGCGCGACTTGCGCGCAGCCGCGGTATTGCTCGAACTCCCGCGCGAACGCCACCGCGTCGCCGGCTAGCGCCAGCGCTTCCAGCGACGCGCAGAGGCCCGACACGTCGCGCTCGCCGATCATCGCGAACGCGCCGCGCATACTGTGAATCTCCGCACGGGCGGCCTTCAGGTCGCCGTATTCCAGTGCACGCACGATCGCGCCATTGGCCCGGTTGGTCGCATCGACCAGCGCCGCGCACAGGTCGCGCGGCAGCGGCCCGCGCGTGCTCGCGGGCGCCGCCGCGATCGCGCGGCCCGGCCGCCACGGGCCCGTGTATTTCGCGATCGCCTGTTCGAGCGAGCGCAGCGACGTCGGCTTCGTGACGATCTCGTCGATGCCGGCTTCCTCCGACAGCCGCAACTCGTCGGGCTCCGCGTGCGCGGTCACGGCCAGGATCGGCAGCGCGCGGCCGCGTTCGCGCAGCATCCGGGCGAGCGCATAGCCGTCGAGGCCCGGCATGTTGAGGTCGGTCATCACGATCGCGTAGTCGTGCCGTTCGACGAGATCGAGCGCCTGCGCCACGCTCGACGCGACGTCGGCGCGATAGCCGAGCACGTCGAGCTGATCGTGCACGAGCGAGCGGTTGACGGGGTTGTCGTCGACGAACAGCACGCGCAGGTCCGGCGTGTCGCCGCCGGCCGGCGCCGGCTGCATCCCGTGCTGATGATCGAGCGGCAGCGGCAGCGACACGACGAAGGTCGAGCCGACGTTCGGCACGCTGTCCACGGCGATGCGCCCGCCCATCGATTCCGCGAGCTTGTTGCTCAGCGGCAGGCCGATGCCCGTGCCGCCGAAGCGGCGCGCGATCGATTCGTCGGCCTGCGCGAACGGCTCGAACACGCGTTCGAGCTGCGCGGGCGTCATGCCGATGCCGGAATCGCTGACGCGGATCATCACCGGCGTGCCGTCGGCCACCGGCGCCGTCACGGACAGCGCGACGGCGCCGCGATCGGTGAACTTGATCGCGTTGCTGACGAGATTGACGACGATCTGCCGCACCCGCAGCGGATCGCCGACATACGGCCGCGCCGCCTGCGCATCGACGTCCACGCGCAGCGCGACGCCCTTTGCACGCGCGACCGGCTCGAACAGCTCGGCGATGTCGCGCGCCAGCTCGTCGATGCGGAAGCTGGTCGCCTCGAGCGTCATCCGGTCGGCTTCGATCTTCGTCATGTCGAGCACGTTGTTCAGCATGTCGAGCAGCATCCGCGCGGCCGACGTGACCGCGTGCAGCCGCGATTTCTCGCGATTGCGGTCGGGCGCCTTGTCGAGCAGTTCGAGGTTGCCGAGCATCGCGTTCAGCGGCGTGCGGATCTCGTGGCTGATCGTTGCCAGGAACGTCGATTTCGCGCGGTTCGCGCTGTCGAGCGCGCGCTCGGTGTCGGCGCGCGTCGTGATGTCGGAGAAGCCGCACAGCAGCGTGTCCTTGCCGCGGTAGCGCACGCGCACGAAGTTGACGAGCAGGTCGCGCGCGCGGCCGTCGTCGAGCGTCACCGGGAATTCCACGTCGAGCTGCACCGGCGCGCTGCCCGCGCCCTGCCGGTAGCGCGCGAGCAGGCGCTCGTGCAGGGGCGGCGCGCCGGCCGCGCTTTCGTACAGCTCGTGCATCCGGTTGCGCAGCAGCACCGCGTCGGTGTCGAGCGACACGAGCACGATGCCGAACGGCGACGTCGCGATGATCGCGCGGCTCATTTCATCGGTCTCGAACACGCGGCGCGAGCGGCGGAACACCGGCGCGAACACCTTCAGGTCGAATGCGATCACGAGCGCCCACAGCACGGCCAGGATCAGCGCGGCCACGCCGGTTTCGCGCACGATCGTCGGCCAGATCGCGATCGCGATCGTGCGCCACGAGTACGCATAGACGATCGCGAAGCCCGTGTCGGCGATCCGGTCGCTGATCGTGAACACGCCGTGCAGATAGCTTTCGTCGAAGCGGTCGAGGCCGCGCCGCCAGCCGTTCTCGGCGAGCGCGTGACGCATCAGCGCGGCGCCGTCGATCGACGCGCGCGTGCGGTCCTCGTCCAGCAGCACGCGGCCGGCCTGGTCGACCAGCATTACCACCGCGTCTTCCGGCGCCTGCTTGAGCCGGTCGTCGAGCACGTTCACGTCGAGATCGCTGACGAAGGTCATGAAATGCCGCGGGCCGTCGAACGCCGGCTCGACGAGGCGGAACACCTTCTTGCCCGTGAGCGGGTCGATCGCGGGCGGCTCCCACGCGATGCGCCGCGTCGCGCGCCAGTAGCGCGCGACGGCCGGGTTCGACCAGTCGGCGACGTTGAACGCGAGCCGGTCGATCAGCGCGCGCGTATCGGCCACGCCGATGCGCTCGAGCACGTCGCGATAGGGCATCGACGGCGGCGGCGTGATCGCGAGCACGTTGCGGTCGGGGCTGTACGCGTAGCCCGACAGCGGCATCCCCGATTGCCGTTCGGCGGCCGCCACCGAGATCGTCAGCCGCTCCATCAGTTGAACGTATTCGTCGGTTTCGTTGCCGGCCAGCGCGTCGGGCGTCACGGCGACGAAGATTTCGCTCACGTTGCGCAACGGCGACAGCACGACGTGGCCGTCGCGCGCGAGCGCCTCGGCCGCGCTGTGCGAATGGCGCGGATGGCTGTTCCACAACAGCTCCGCATTGATCACCGAGCGCCGCACCGACGCCTGTTTCGCGTCGATCTCGAGTTCGACGAGCGCCTTGTGCGTGGCGAACAGCTCGTGCCGCTTCGCGATGTAGTCGCGCACCGAGCCGTCGAGCAGCACGCTCGTCGCGAACAGGATCACGAGCGACAGCACCGCGGCCCCGCCGTACAGCGTGAAGCGCTGGTAGCGGTGCAGCAGGCTCAGGTCGCGCGCTTCGCCGTCGATCGACGCGAACGGCGCGTTTGCGTCCGCCGGGGACGCGAACAGGTGTCGGATGGGCATGGGACGAATACCGTGAAGTCAATGCGCAAATCGGGGCCGCACGCGAGACGAGCGGCGAAAGCCGTCGGCGAACCGCGCGCGTAGCGATATCCGTAAGCCGTGTGGAATGGCAGGCGATTGCACTGCCGGCTCGGGGAACGAGCCAATTATCGTGATGGCAGGGTCGCCGGTATGTAGGGCAGTCCGAAGCAATTCGGCGACGGCGGTAGGACTGGTCCTAATTGTCGAGGCGAGCCTGCGCGCTGCGTTTATACGGCGCGAGCGGCGCGCATGTCAAACGATCGCGCGTTTCTTGAGCGTGCCGTGTCGCGTTTTCCTCGCGGAAGTGTCAGGCATCGTCATATTCGGACCAGTCTGAGTAAATAAGTTTTGTCGCGTCTGGCTGTCTGATTATCGAAAGGCGTTGCGAAAAATATATTGGCTCACGTAGCTCGAATCTCGTCTCACACTTTCGTATAGAGGCAATCAACGTG
The DNA here is from genome assembly GCF_020419985.1 of Burkholderia sp. AU32262. Classification (NCBI taxonomy): domain Bacteria; kingdom Pseudomonadati; phylum Pseudomonadota; class Betaproteobacteria; order Burkholderiales; family Burkholderiaceae; genus Burkholderia; species Burkholderia sp. AU32262. Next base: position 6,292 of record NZ_JAIZRS010000054.1, on the reverse strand, counting down.
AACAAGACATACCGAACCGTCTGGAATCCGACGACGGGTACATGGGTCGCGGCGGCCGAAACGGCACGCGCGCGAAAGAAATCGAACTCGACGATGCGTTCGTCGGTCACGGCCGCGGTCGCGGTCATGGCGGGTGTCGGCGGAAGCGGGTTTGCGGTCGAAGCCGGCGCGCAGACGGCCGCGAACGGGAATGGCGGGTTGGCGCTGTGCGGCCCGACGACCGGGATCAGTCTCGGCTCGGGATCCACCGTCGGCAGCGCGTTGAGCGGGTGTAACGGCACGTCCACCTCCCCGCTCTACCAGGGCCGCGCCATGGCGTTCGCGCTGACCAACAACAGTTCCGCGACCGGGTCTAGCGTGGGTAACGCGACTCCCGCCACTCTGGCGGGCATCAGCGGTAGCAAGGACGGCCACCTCGTGTTGCATGGCGGCGCTGGTGTGCATATCACCGGCCCGGCGGATTTTTCCAGTAGCGTGAACATGCAGAGCAACCGCATCCAGAACCTGGCTGCCGGTACGGCGGGCACGGATGCGGTCAACGTGAATCAGCTGAATGCCGCGATCGCCGCGACGGATGACAAGTATGTGTCCATCAGCACGGGCACGTATGCGGCCGACGTAGCCGCCAGCGCTGCCAGCAGTGCAACCGCCATCGGCGCAAACGCGAGCGCTACCGGCACGTCGGCGGTCGCGCTGGGCGGCAATACGGTGGCTAGCGCAGATAATGGGGTAGCGATCGGGACGCTCGCGCGCGCGACCGCCATCGGAACGACAGCGGTTGGCGTAGGCGCGGCGGTTACCGGGCAGAACTCGTCGGCGTTGGGGCGTGGTGCGGCGGCAACTGCGGGGAATTCGGTCGCGCTCGGGAGTTATTCTCTTGCGGATCGTGCAAATACCGTATCGGTCGGCACGGCGACGGGCCAACGGCAGATCACGAACGTCGCGGCCGGCACGGTGGGTACGGACGCGGTCAACGTGAATCAGCTGAACGCCGCGATTGCCGCGAGCGATCCGTATTTCATGGTCAACAGCACGAGCGCCAGTCACGCGAACGCGACGGGCGCCAATGCGGTTGCCATCGGACAAAACGTGACGTCCAGCGGCTCCAGCTCGGTGGCGCTCGGATCGGCAACGGCAGCCGGCGGCTTTCACTCCGTTGCGATCGGCGCGTCGGCGAGTACGGTCGGCGACAGCAACGTGGCGCTCGGAGATGGCGCAGCGGTTGCCCAGAGCAACCGTTTCGTTCCGACGAGCGGCGTAGCCATCGGTACCAACGCTCGAGTCATCGACGGCGACATTACCGGCGCGACCGGCTCGATCGCGATCGGTAATAGCGCGACGGCCGGTGGAACGGGCACGATCGCGATCGGTACCAACGCGAGACATACCGGTTCGGGGGCGACGGTTCTGGGTTCCAACGCCAGCGCGCTGGGCGGCGGTGCCGGCGTTGCAGTGGGCTCGGGGAGCTCCGCCGCGGGCAGCTCGTCGGTCGCGACGGGCCCGAACGCCACGGCTACCGGCACGGGTTCGGTTGCAATCGGCAACCGGGCCACGACCACGAACAACAACAGCGTGGCGCTCGGCAATACGGCCTCCGGCAGCGCGATCAATACCACCGCGATCGGCAGCAACGCCCGCGCGACGGGCGACAACGCGACCGTGCTCGGCCAGAGCGGTGCCGCGAGCGGCCTGGGGGCGGTCGGCATCGGCTTCCGTGCGAATGCGCAGGCGGACAACTCGGTCGCGCTCGGCATGGATTCCGTCGCGAACCGGAACAACACCGTTTCCGTCGGTTCGGCCACGCAGCAGCGCCAGATCACGAACCTCGCGGCCGGCACGGCCGGGACCGACGCGGTGAACGTCGCCCAACTGAACGCCGCGATCGCGAACGTCGGCGGCAGCAATCCGTACGTCAAGGTGAATGGCGCCGGTGACGGCAGCGATGACGCCAGCGCCACCGGCGTCGGCTCGGTGGCCATCGGCTCGAACGCGAAGACGCTGGTCGATGGCGGCGTCGCGGTCGGCCGCAGCGCCACGGCTGGCATGGCCAACAGTGTCGCGATCGGTAATGACGCGGTCGCTTCGCAGGATGGCGTGGCGATCGGTCGGGATGCCCGTGCGCAAAACGCGAACGCGATTTCGATCGGTGCGGGTTCGGCGGCCGGCCAGAACGGCACGTCGCTCGGCAATAACGCGCTTGCCGGTTCGAATGCGCTTGCGTTGGGCACCAATGCATCGGCCACCGGCAACAATTCCGTCGCCCTGGGTAACGGATCGGTCGCGCTGGCGGACAACACGGTATCGGTCGGTAGCGCCGGCAACGAACGCAAGATCGTGAACGTGGCGGACGGTACGCTGTCGGCCACGAGCAAGGACGCGGTAAACGGCGCGCAACTGTTCGCGACGAACACGCGCGTCGGTTCGCTGGAAGATTCGCTCGCGAGGGGTGGCGTGATCGACCCGGTCACGGGCGAATCGCTGGCGGTGGTGTACGACGGCACCGCGAAGGACAAGGTCACGCTGGGCGGCGGCACGGCCGGCACGACGCTGTCGAACGTGAAGGCAGGCGTGGCGGACAAGGACGCAGTGAACGTGAGCCAGTTGAAGGGCTCGGGCCTTGTCGGCGACGACGGCAGCGCGATCGCCGCGGTCACGTACAACCGCAATGCCGACGGCACGCCGAACTACGACGCGGTGACGCTGGGCGGCGGCAAGTCGGCCGGTCCGGTGACGCTGTCCAACGTGGCGGACGGTGTGAACCGCAATGACGCTGTGAACCTCGGTCAGTTGCAGGATTCGGGCCTCGTTGCGCCGGTCGATCCGACGAACCCGGGTGCGGGTGTGACGTCGCTCGCGGTGACGTATGGCAAGAACGCGGATGGCTCGGCGAACTTCGACGAAGTGAAGTTGAAGGGCACGAACGGCACGACGCTGGCCAACGTGAAGGCCGGCGTTGCCGACACGGACGCGGTGAACGTGAGCCAGTTGAAGGGCTCGGGCCTGGTCGGCGACGACGGCAAGGCGATCGCCGCGGTCACGTACAACCGTAACGCGGACGGCACGCCGAACTACAACGCGGTGACCTTGGGCGGCGGCAAGTCGGCCGGCCCTGTGACGCTGTCGAACGTGGCCACGGGTGTCGCGGCGACCGACGCGGTCAACGTGCAGCAGTTGCAGCAGACCGTGGCCAACGGCAACCCGTATATCGGCGGGCGCGGCACGGGTGTCGCCGCGCAGGCGACGGGCCTCAACGCCATCGCGCTGGGCCTCGGCTCGGTCGCGGACGAGATCCGCACGGTTTCCGTGGGTAACAGCGCAACGGGCCTGCAACGTCGCATTACGAACGTGCAGAACGGCGAGGCAGACAGCGATGCGGCGACCGTCGGTCAGGTCAACGATCTGATGGGTATTGCGTCGACGAACGCGCAGGCGGCTATCGACAACGTCAGCACGACGACCACGCAAGCCATTCAGGACGTGAACAGCCGACTGGATGCGATCGGCACGCTCGCGGGCACGGATCCGTATGTTCAGGTCGACGGTCTCGGCGACGGCAGCGACAACGCATCCGTTCGTGCGGGCACGTATGGCGTGGCGATTGGCGCGGAAGCCAGCGCGACCGGCGATACGGCGATCGCGATCGGCGCACAGTCGCGTTCGACGGGCTCCGGTTCGGTCGCGCTCGGCGCGGGTGCCTCGGCAACGGGTACGGGCGCTGTCGCGTTCGGAAGCGGCGTGGCGACCGGTACGAGCGCGCTCGCGCTGGGCAATGGCACGAACGCATCGGGCAACAACGCGGTCGCCGCGGGCTTCAACGCGCGAGCCGCGGGGGTCAACGCCCTCGCGCTCGGCAATACGGCGCGCGCCAACGCGGCCGACTCCCTGGCATTCGGCACGGGTGCGCAGGTCGATCCGCTCGCCACGAACTCAATTGCGATCGGCCGTCAGTCCAGCGTTACCGGCACGGCATTGAACTCGGTCGCGCTGGGCGCGAGCTCGGTGGCGGATCGGCTGAACTCGGTCTCGGTGGGTTCGACGGGGCAGCAGCGTCAGATCATTTATGTCGCGCGCGGTACGGCCAACACCGATGCGGTGAACGTGAGCCAGTTGAAGGACGCGGTGGCGGCCTTCGGCGGCAATGCATCGGTGGGCGCGGACGGCTCCATCGTGAACCCGACGTACACCATCGGCGGCACCACCTATCGCAACGTGGGCGATGCGCTCGACGCGCTGGCCAATCTGGGCGGCGGGGGCGGCGGAACCGATCCGCTGGCCGTCACCTATGGCAGGAACAGCGACGGCACGCCGAACTTCGAAGTGGTCACGCTCAAGGGCACGGACGGCACGACGCTGTCGAACGTGAAGGCAGGCGTTGCGGACAAGGACGCGGTGAACGTGAGCCAGTTGAAGGACTCGGGCCTGATCGGTGGTGACGGCAAGGCGATCGCGGCGGTCACGTATGACCGTAACGCGGACGGCTCGCCGAACCTCGGTTCCGTCACGCTGGGCGGCGGCGCGAATGGCACGACGCTGTCGAACGTGAAGGCCGGCGTTGCAGATAAGGACGCGGTGAACGTGAGCCAGTTGAAGGGCTCGGGGCTGATCGGCGACGACGGCAAGTCGATCGCCGCGGTCACGTACGACCGTAACGCTGACGGTACGCCGAACCTCGGTTCGGTCACGCTGGGTGGCGGCACGGCCGGCACGACGCTGTCGAACGTGAAGGCCGGTGTTGCGGACAAGGACGCAGTGAACGTGAGCCAGTTGAAGGGCTCTGGCCTGATCGGCGACGACGGCAAGGCAATTGCCGCGGTGACGTATGACCGTAACGCGGACGGTACGCCGAACTATCGTTCGGTGACGCTGGGTGACGGCACGAACCCGACGCAACTGAAGCATGTGGCGAACGCAACGGAAGACAGCGATGCACTGAATCTCGGTCAGCTGAAGGACTCGGGCCTGGTGGGCGACGACGGCAGCGGTAACCTGACGTCGCTGGCGGTGACGTACGACAGCGCGACGAAGGACAAGGTCACGCTGGGCGGCGGCACGGCCGGCACGACGCTGACCAACGTGAAGGCCGGCGTTGCAGATAAGGACGCGGTAAACGTGAGCCAGTTGAAGGGCTCGGGCCTGATCGGCGACGACGGCAAGGCGATCGCCGCGGTCACGTACGACCGCAACACGGACGGTACGCCGAACTACCGTTCGGTGACGCTGGGCGACGGCACGAACGCGACGCAGCTGAAGCACGTGGCGAACGCAACCGAAGACAGCGACGCGCTGAACCTCGGTCAGCTGAAGGACTCGGGCCTGGTGGGCGACGACGGCAGCGGTAACCTGACGTCGCTGGCGGTGACGTACGACAGCGCGACGAAGGACAAGGTCACGCTGGCTGGCGGCACGGACGGCACGACGCTGGCCAACGTGAAGGCCGGTGTTGCGGACAAGGACGCGGTGAACGTGAGCCAGCTGAAGGGCTCGGGCCTGATCGGCGACGACGGCAAGGCGATCGCCGCGGTCACGTACGACCGTAACGCGGACGGCTCGCCGAACTACCGTTCGGTCACGCTGGGCGATGGCACGAACGCGACGCAACTGAAGCACGTGGCGAACGCAACCGAAGACAGCGACGCGCTGAACCTCGGTCAGCTGAAGGACTCGGGCCTGGTGGGCGACGACGGCAGCGGCAACCTGACGTCGCTGGCAGTGACGTACGACAGCGCGACGAAGGACAAGGTCACGCTGGGCGGCGGCACGGACGGCACGACGCTGGCCAATGTGAAGGCCGGCGTCGCGGACAAGGATGCGGTGAACGTGAGCCAGTTGAAGGGCTCTGGCCTGATCGGCGACGACGGCAAGGCGATCGCCGCGGTCACGTACGACCGTAACGCGGACGGCTCGCCGAACTACCGTTCGGTCACGCTGGGCGATGGCACGAACCCGACGCAACTGAAGCACGTGGCGAACGCAACCGAAGACAGCGACGCACTGAATCTCGGTCAGTTGAAAGACTCGGGCCTGGTGGGCGACGACGGCAGTGGGAACCTGACGTCGCTGGCAGTGACGTACGACAGCGCGACGAAGGACAAGGTCACGCTGGGCGGCGGCACGGACGGCACGACGCTGGCCAATGTGAAGGCAGGCGTTGCGGACAAGGACGCAGTGAACGTGAGCCAGTTGAAGGGCTCGGGCCTGATCGGCGACGACGGCAAGGCGATCGCCGCGGTCACGTACGACCGTAACGCGGACGGCTCGCCGAACTACCGTTCGGTCACGCTGGGCGACGGTA
>NZ_JAIZRS010000053.1:0-17812 GCF_020419985.1 Burkholderia sp. AU32262 | reverse complement strand
TGCGGCTGCGCGAACGAATGCAACGTTCACCAGCATGCGCACGCGAGCGCATGGGCGAACGCATTGCCGACGTCGGACGCGAAGGGTTTCTGGGGCGCGTTCGGCTGTTCGTGCTGGGCGGTCTGACGTGGCGACCCCGACCCCTCGCGGCGGCGCCGGCAACCCGGCATGGGTCCGCGCGCTGCTCGTGCAGCCGTGGGTGCCGCCGCTCGTGCGGCTCGCACTGGTGTCCGCTTACCTGCTCGGCGGCGTCGCGAAGGCGCTCGACTTTCACGGCGCGGTCGCGGAGCAGGCGCATTTCGGCCTGCGACCGGCCGCGCTGTGGGCGGCGCTCGCGATCGCGGTCGAGATCGCCGGCTCGCTGTGCGTGGTATTTCGCCGTTTCACGTGGCTCGGCGCCGGCAGCCTCGGTATGCTGACGCTCGTCGCGATGTTCGTGGCGAACGATTTCTGGAACCGGACGGGCGCCGGGCGTTTCATGGCGCTCAACAGCTTTTTCGAGCATCTCGGGCTGATCGCGGCACTTGTGCTCGCGACGGTGCTCGACGATGCGCGGCAATCGGCCGATGATGGCCGTTCCATTCGATGACGATGCAACAACCAGGAAATCCATTGATGAAGTCCATTCGTTCCCTGCTGCTCGCCGCGATGTTCGCGGGCGGTCTTGCCGGCGCGCCGACGGCGTTCGCGAAACCGCCGGTGCCGCCGGCAGTCACACCCACGGTGGCCGTCGGTCCGCAGTACGACACGACGCACGTGTGCGTCGCCCCCGAAGACTTCGACCGCTTCACCGACAGCTTCGTCGCGACGTTCGGCGGCAAGAAGTCGAAGCAGGGCGTGTTCCAGGTCACGCCGACGCCGAGCCAGACGATGTCGCAGCTCGTGCTGACGCCGGTCGGCACGATCTCGGTGTTCGGTTTCAAGACGCCGATCCCGTATCCGTTCTGCGAGGAGCGCACCGGCTATCTCGTGACCGACATGGACGCGGCCGTGAAGTCGGCGCGCGAGCACGGCGCCGACGTGATCGTCGACACGTTCCCCGATCCGATCGGCCGCGACGCGATCATCACGTGGGCGGGCGGCGTGAACATGCAGTTGTACTGGCACACGCAGGCGCCGCACTACGATGCGTTGCAGACCATTCCCGAGAATCGCGTCTACGTGTCGCCGCAAAGCGTGCGCAAGTTCGTGCACGATTTCGTCAAGTTCTCGAAAGGCAAGGTGGTGTCCGACAACCTGAAGGCGCCGGGTATCGAAATCGGCCGGCCGGACGATACGTACCGCCGCATTCGCATCGAGTCGGGCTTCGGCAAGATGACCGTGCTGGTGACGGACGGCCATCTGCCGTACCCGTTCGGGCGCGAGATGACCGGCTACGAAGTGCCCGATCTCGCCGCGACGCTGAAGCAGGCCGAAGCCGCGGGCGTGACGGTGCTCGTGCCGCCGTTCAAGTCGGACGGGCGCGACGCGGCGCTCGTGCAGTTCCCGGGCGGCTACGTCGCCGAGATTCACGCGAGCGCGGCGCGATGAAGCACGAGGACACGATCCTTGCCGCGGTGGCCGGCTTCGTCGACACGCTGAGCTTCGTCGCGCTGTTCGGGCTGTTCACCGCGCACGTGACCGGCAACTTCGTGCTGATCGGCGCGGGCATCGCGGGCTTCGGCCAGGGCGTCGTGCTGAAGCTCAGCGTGTTTCCGGCGTTCGTGTGCGGCGTGATCGCGGCGAGCCTGATCGCGCGGTCGATGGCCGCGCGGCCCGCGTGGCAGGGCATGCGCGTGCTGCACGCGGTGCAGGCCGTGCTGCTGCTCGGCTTCTGCGCGGCCGGCGTGTGGGCGACGCCCGTCACGCAGCCCGACAGCCTGCCGGCGCTCTTGGCCGGCATCGTCGGCACGTTCGCGATGGGCGTGCAGAACGCGCATCCGCGCGTGATCGCGCGCGCGGGCGGCGTGCCAAACACGGTGATGACCGGCAACGTCACGCAGGCGATCCTCGACGTCGTCGACATGCTGTCCGCCCGCACGGCCGACGGTGCGCGGGCAACGGCGCGCGCGCGCTTCGCGAAGATGCTGCCGGCGATCGTCGCGTTCGCGCTCGGCGCGGCGGGCGGTGCGCTCGGGTTCCGCTACGTCGGGTTTCTGGCGTTGCTCGCGCCCGCGGGTGCGCTGGCCATGCTTGCGCTGTGTGCGTCGCAGGCGGCCGGTACGACCACCCCGGAGCGCGCATGATCGAGCGGAGGCGAACGAGGTCCTGCAGCCGACGCGTCGAGCGGGCCGCGCGGTTGTCGATCGTCGCCGGGCTGCTGTTCGCGGGCGCCGATGCGGTTGCGGAAACGGCAGCCGCGTCGACCTCGACTACGTCGTCGGCGTCGACCTGCACCGTCAAACGCCCGACCGTCCTGTTCAACCGCTGGCAGGAAGACTGGTCGGTGCTCGCGAATCCGTGCGTGCCGCGCAAGCCGCTCGACGGGTTGAAGTACCTCCCGCTCGGCAACGATCCGCAATCCTATCTGTCGCTCGGCGTGAACCTGCGCGAGCGGCTCGAGACCAACGACGCGCCGCTGTTCGGCATCGGCTCCGCGCAATCGGATACGTACGTGATCCAGCGCGTCGAAGTGCATGCCGATGCGCATCTCGGCCCGCACTGGCAATTCTTCGTGCAATTGCAGGACGCACGCGCGTTCGGCAAGAACACGGTGTCGCCCGTCGACAGGAATCCGCTCGATCTCGAACAGGCATTCGCGACCTACACGGGCGCGCTCGGCGGCGGCACGGTCAAGTTTCGCGTCGGCCGGCAGGAGATGGCGTTCGACCTGCAGCGCTTCATCGCCGCGCGCGACGGCCCGAACGTGCGGCTCGCGTTCGATGCGGTGTGGGCCGATTACGAATACGGGAAGTGGCGCTTCATCGGCTATGCGACGCAGCCGGTGCAGAACCGCAACGCGTCCGATTTCGACGACGTGTCGAATCGCGATCTCACGTTCAGCGGCGTGCGCTTCGAGCGGCAATCGGTCGGGCCGGGCGACCTGTCCGGCTACTGGTCGCGCTACAACCGCCGCAATGCGCGGTTCCTCGATGCGAGCGGCCCCGAGCATCGCGATGTATGGGACGTTCGCTACGCGGGCACGCACGGGCGCTTCGACTGGGATCTCGAAACGATGCTGCAGACCGGCACGGTCGGCAACGCCACGATCGGCGCGTGGGCCGTCGGATCGATCGCCGGCTACAGGCTCGACGCGCCGTGGTCGCCGCGCATCGCGCTGCAGGTCGATGCGGCATCGGGCGACCGGCATTCGCGCGACGGCCGCGTCGGCACGTTCAACCCGCTGTTTCCGAACGGCTATTACTTCACGCTGGCCGGCTATACGAGTTACGCGAACCTGATCCACGTGAAGCCGTCCGTGACGCTGAAACCGGCGGCGAACCTGTCGCTGCTCGGCGCGCTGGGCTTCCAGTGGCGCGAGACGACCGGCGACGCCGTCTATCAGCAGCCGAACATCCCCGTGCCGGGCACGGCAGGCAAGGGCGGCCTGTGGACGGGCATGTACGTGCAGTTGCGCGCGGACTGGACGATCGCCGCGAACCTGATCGGCGCGGTCGAGGCCGTGCACTTCCAGGTCGGCGACGCGATCCGGCAGGCGGGCGGGCACAACGCGGATTACGTCGGTGTCGAGCTGAAGTACGGGTGGTGACGGCGGCGCGCGGCAACCCGCACGCGGCATGAAAAAGGGCAGCCCCGCGGGGCTGCCCTTCGTTCGTCCGGGGTCCGGGCCGGCCGTGCGACCGGCCCGTTCGCGGTGGACGCGATGCGATTACAGGTTCGGCGACAGCGCGAGCGCGTTCGTCAGGTCGCCCATCGGCTGCGCACCGTTCGCCTTCAGCGCGTCGTCGCGTTGCTGCAGGCCCGCGAGGCGCGGCAGCGAGAAGCGGCGCGTGATGAAGCGCAGGATCGAGCCCGTGTCGTACTGCGTATGATCGACGAAGCCCTTCTTCGCGAACGGCGACACGATCAGCGCCGGAATGCGCGTGCCCGGGCCCCAGCGGTCGGCGTTCGGCGGCGTCGCATGATCCCAGAAGCCGCCGTTTTCGTCGTACGTGACGACCACGACCATGTTCTTCCATTGCGGGCTGGCCTGCAGGTGCGCGATCACGTCGGCGATGTGCTGGTCGCCGGACGTGACGTCCGTGTAGCCCGGATGTTCGTTCAGGTTGCCTTGCGGCTTGTAGAACGTGACCTGCGGCAGCGTGCCCGCATCGATCGCCTTGATGAACTCGGCGCCGTTCGCACCGCCGTCGAGCAGGTGCTGCGCGCGGCTCGCGGTGCCCGGCGCCTGGTTCGCGAAGTAGTTGAACGGCTGGTGGTGCGGCTGGAAGTTCGGCGTCGACAGGTCGGCGCCGTAGATCACGTTCGACGTGCCGTTCTGGCTCGCCTGCAGCGCCTGGCCCCATGCGCCCGCATACCACGCCCACGACACGCCCGCGTTGGTCATCAGGTCGCCGATGTTGGTCGCCGTCTGCGGCGGCATCGTCGACGGATTGGCCGGGTCGGCGAGCAGCGGGTCGCCGCCCGCGGCCGCCTTGTTGCCGCTCGGCTGATACGCCGGCTGCATCGTATTGATGCCGTAGAAGTCGGGCGTGAGCGCGCCGTCGTTGACGAACTTCGGCGGGCCGCTCAGCGCGGAGGCCGGCGAGTTCGTCGCCACCTTCAGCGATTTGCCGTCGGCATTGAGCACGGCGATCTTGCCGGCCGCCGGGCTCTTGTCGGCGTTCGGGTAGTACGGTGCGCACGCGCAGATCAGGTACTGGTGGTTCAGGAACGAGCCGCCGAACGCGCCCATGAAGAAGTTGTCGGCCAGCACGTACTGCTGCGCGATCTTCCACAGCGGCAGCTTCGACGGATCGGCCGTGTAGTGGCCCATCGTCAGGCCGCCCGCGTCGGTCCATGCGGCGTACATGTCGTTCTTGCCGCCGTTGATCTGCATCTGGTCCTGGTAGAAGCGGTGCACGATGTCGCGCGTCGCGATGCTCATCGACTGGTTGAAGCCTTTCGGGTCGTCGATCGCGAACGGCGCGTTCGGCAGGTTCGCCGTCATCGCCTCGGTCACCGCCGGCGTGATGCCGGTCGCGGTCAGGCCGCCCCAGATCTTCGGCAGCGTCGCCATCGTCGAGCCGTCGCGATCCTTCTGCACCGAGTTCGCGGCCGTCGCGTTCTGCAGGCCGTTCGCGCCCGGGAAGTTGCCGTACAGGTTGTCGAAGCTGCGGTTTTCCGCGTAGATCACGACGACGTTCTTGACGGCCGACAGACCCTGCTGCGTGACGTCGTCGCCGCCGCAGGCGGTCAGGCTGAGCGCGGCCGCGAGGGCGATCGGCGTGCAGCGAATCCAGGCGTGCTTCTTCATGCGATGTTCTCTCTCATTCGTCGTGGGTCGCGTGTGGGAACCGGGGGCGGGAGGGCCGGCGCGCGAACCTCGCGGTATCGCCCGGCTGCGCGCATTATCTGGAACCGATTTGACAGCAGGGTGTAGGGGCGCTTTCAATTGACTGTCGGTGGAACGTCATTGAACGGTCACGGAACTGACATAAGCTCCGGCCGGTTGCCCACCGCTACCAGAACAACGACGATGCACACCCTTCTGAAATCCTGCGCGTCCGCGCGATCGCTGATCTCCGCCGCGGCGACGCTCGCGGTGGTCGGCGCGCTCGCGGCGTTCGCCGGTTGCGACGCGCGGCCCGGCACGACCGCATCGGCCGCGTCCGTCGTACCGGCGGCTCAGGCGGCCCCGGCCGCCCCGGCCGCCCCGGCCGCCCCGGCGGTCGCGCCGGCCACCCAGCCGCAGACGCGCGCGCAGGTGTTCGAGGGCGTGAAGCAGATGACGGCGCTCGGCAAGCAGTTGTTCTTCGATCCGTCGCTGTCCGGGTCCGGCAAGCTGGCCTGCGCGTCCTGCCACAGCGCCGAGCATGCGTTCGGGCCGCCGAATGCGCTGTCGGTGCAGCTCGGCGGCGACGACATGCACCGCACCGGCTTTCGCGCGGTGCCGTCGCTGAAGTACCTGCGCGGCATCCCGCCGTTCAGCGAGCACTTCCACGATTCGCCGGACGAAGGCGACGAAAGCGTCGACGCGGGTCCGACCGGCGGGCTGACCTGGGATGGCCGCGTCGATACGCGCGATGCGCAGGCGCGCATTCCGCTCACGTCGCCGTTCGAAATGAGCAGCTCGCCCGCGCGCGTGGCGAAGGCGGTGCGCGCCGCGCCGTATGCCGACGCGTTCCGCAAGGCGTTCGGCGACCAGATGCTCGGCGACGATCGCGCGACGTTCGATGCGGTGCTGCGCGCGCTCGACGCATTCCAGCAGCAGCCGGCGCTGTTCGATCCGTACACGAGCAAATACGACGCGTATCTGGCCGGCCACGCGCAGCTCACGCCCGCGGAGTTGCACGGGCTGCAACTGTTCAACGACGAGAAGAAGGGCAACTGCGCGAGTTGCCACATCAGCCAGCGCACGCTCGAAGGCGGCCCGCCGCAGTTCAGCGATTTCGGGCTGATCGCGATCGCGGTGTCGCGCAACCGTGCGTTGCCCGTCAATCGCAACCCGCGCTTTTACGATCTCGGCGCGTGCGGGCCTGAGCGCACCGACCTGAAAGGGCGTGACGAATTCTGCGGGCTGTTCCGCACGCCGTCGCTGCGCAACGTCGCGCTGCGCAAGACGTTCTTCCACAACGGCGTGTATCACTCGCTCGAGGACGTGATGCGCTTCTACGTCGAACGCGACATCCATCCGGAGAAGTTCTATCCGGTCGTGCATGGCAAGGTGCGGCTCTACGACGATTTGCCGAAGCGCTACTGGCCGAACATCAACCGCGAAGCGCCGTTCGACCGCAAGCGCGGCGACCAGCCGGCGCTGAATGCGGCCGAGATCAAGGACGTGATCGCGTTCCTCGGCACGCTGACTGACGGATATCAGCAAACGGACGCACCGGCCAAGCCCTAGAAGGCATTCATCGCAGCACGCATGCTATGCTCGCTCGCTGACGGGCGTGGCGCGTGCCGGAGCGCCGGCCGCCGGAGCGCCGGCCGCCGGAAGGCCGGCATGCACCGCGCCGTTCGATCGAACATCCAAGGAGAAAAACATGTCGATGCGTGCATCCCTTTCCGTCGTCACGCGCGTGCTGGCCGGCGCCGCGTGCGCAGCCGCGATGCTGCCCGCCCATGCGCAGAACAACCTGAACTTCCTGAACGACACGCCGATCAGCTATTTCAGCAAGGCCGACCGCGCGTCGCTCTCGAAGGCGGTCGTGCAGGCGCGCGACGAAGGCAAGGACGGCGAAACCACGACGTGGCAGAGCAGCGGCCGCGGCACGCAGATCGACGCGAAGCTCACGCCGAGCACGACCGAGGCGGACGGCAAGACCTGCCGCGAAATCGCGACCGAAATCACGGCGAAGGGCCAGACGATGACGCTCAAGCCCGTCTACTGCAAGACGGCCGCGGGCAAGTGGCAGTTGCAGAAGCGCTGAGCACGCGCGTGACGAAGCGGGGCGGCGCGCCGCGCACGGTGTCATGCGGCGTCGTGATCCTCGATGCGGCCGGCCGCGTGTTCCTCGCGCACGCGACCGACACCACGCACTGGGACATCCCGAAGGGGCAGGGCGAGCCGGGCGAGACGCCGGCCGACGCCGCGCTGCGCGAACTGCTGGAGGAAACCGGCATCGAGCTGGACGCCGCGCGGCTGCTCGATCTCGGCCGCTTCGCGTACCGGCACGACAAGGACCTGCACCTGTTCGCGGTGCTGGCGGCCGAAGGCGAGATCGACCCCGCGCACTGCACGTGTACGTCGCTGTTTCCGAGCCGCCGCGACGGCTCGATGATTCCGGAGATGGATGCGTATCGCTGGACCGTGCCGGGCGACATCGATGCGTATGCGAGCCGCAGTCTCGCGCGGCTGTTTCGCACGAAGCTGTCGCTGGTGGAGCTGCATCGGCGGTTGTCGGGTGCGTGAACGGACGCTGCCGCGTTTCGCTTCGACTCACATGAAAAAACCGGCCCTGGAGCCGGTTTTTTCATGATCAGGCAACGGCGGTTTGCGAATCCGCATGCCGCCGCGCGGAACAGGCCGTCAAGCCGGCTTGCCCCAGCTGTCGCGCAACCCGACGATCCGGTTGAACACCGGCTTGCCCGGCTTCGAATCGACACGATCCGCAACGAAGTAGCCGTGGCGCTCGAACTGCACGCGCGTTTCCGGCGCGATGTCGCCGTTGCCCGGCTCGACGTACGCCTGCACGATCTTCTTCGAATCGGGGTTCAGCGCGTCGAGGAAGTTCGCGCCGCCCGCGTCCGGATGCGGCTCCTTGAACAGGCGGTCGTAGATCCGCACTTCGGCCGGCTGCGCGTGCTTCGCGCTGACCCAGTGGATGTTGCCCTTGACCTTGTAGTTGTTCGCGCCTTCCGTGCCCGACTTGCTGTCCGGGAAGTAGTTGCAGTGCACGGCCGTCACGTTGCCGTCGGCGTCCTTGTCGAAGCCCGTGCATTCGATCACGTAGCCGTAGCGCAGGCGTACCTTGTTGCCCGGGAACAGGCGGAAATAGCCCTTCGGCGGGTTCTCGACGAAATCCTCGCGCTCGATCCACAGTTCGCGCGAGATCGGGAACGTGCGCACGCCGCGGTCCGGATGATGCGGATGCACGGGCGCCGTGCAGGCTTCCTCGAGGTCTTCCGGATAGTTGTCGATCACGAGCTTCAGCGGATCGAGCACCGCGACTGTACGCGCGGCCTTGTCGTCGAGGTCGTCGCGCAGCGCGCCTTCGAAGACGCTCATGTCGATCCACGAATCGATCTTCGTCACGCCGATCCGCTCGCAGAACAGGTGAATGCTCTCGGGCGTGAAGCCGCGGCGGCGCACGCCGACGATCGTCGGCATGCGCGGGTCGTCCCAGCCGTCGACGTGGCCTTCGGTGACGAGCTGCAGCAGCTTGCGCTTGCTGGTGATCGCGTACGTGAGGTTCAGCCGCGAGAATTCGATCTGCTGCGGCAGCGGGCGCGTGAACACGCCGGCTTCCGCGAGTTCGTTCAGCACCCAGTCGTACAGCGGGCGGTGATCCTCGAATTCGAGCGTGCACAGCGAATGCGTGATGCCTTCGAGCGCATCCGAGATGCAGTGCGTGTAGTCGTACATCGGATACACGCACCATGCGTCGCCGGTGCGGTAGTGGTGCGCGTAGCGGATCCGGTAGATCACCGGGTCGCGCATGTTCATGTTCGGCGAAGCCATGTCGATCTTCGCGCGCAGCACGTGCTCGCCTTCCTTGAACTCGCCGGCCTTCATCCGGCGGAACAGGTCGAGGTTTTCCTCCGGCGTGCGCTCGCGGAACGGCGACGGCTTGCCGCCTTCGGTCAGCGAGCCGCGGTTCGCGCGCATTTCGTCGGCGCTCTGGCTGTCGACGTACGCCTTGCCGCGCTTGATCAGCAGCTCGGCGAACTCGTACAGCTTGTCGTAGTAGTCGCTCGCGAAATACTGGTGATCGACCGCGTCCTTGCGCCAGTCGAAGCCGAGCCAGCGCACCGCGTCGACGATCGAGTCGACGTATTCGACGCTTTCCTTTTCCGGGTTCGTGTCGTCGAAGCGCAGGTGGCACACGCCGCCGTAGTCGCGTGCGACGCTGAAGTTCAGGCAGATGCTCTTCGCGTGACCGATATGCAGATAGCCGTTCGGCTCGGGCGGGAAGCGCGTCTCGACGCGGCCGCCCCATTTGCCGGTGCGGTTGTCGTCGTCGATGATGTTGCGGATGAAATTGGAAGCCGCGGGGGCGTCGTTGCGTTCGGTGCTCATGCGGTTGGCGTCAGGGTTGTGTCGGCGCGTCGCGCCGGTTTAATCCTGTAATTCTACCTGACCGGGGTCCGTCCCGCGCGGCCCGCCGGTCGGCCGCGGTGCGTTCGCGATGCGTGTCGCAATATATCGAGTGTGTGTCGGCTGTAACACGACGTAAATCGGATTGCCCGCGCCGTTCGGCTTTTCCTATGATGGCTCTACCGATTCAACGCCGCCGGTCGCAATTTTTGCGCGGTGGAAGGAAGCCAACAACCATGATGAAGAAGACCACTTTTCTCGTTCGTACCGCGGTGATCGTCGCGGCCCTGTCGCAACTCGGCGCATGCGCGATGACGCATACGCAGCGTAACGCCGGGATCGGCGCGGCCGCGGGCGGCGCGCTCGGCTACCTGATCACGGGCGGCCCGGTCGGCACCGTGGCCGGCGCGGCGGCAGGCGGCCTGGTCGGCGCCGGCGTACGCTGATCCACGCCGGCAGGCGCCCGCGACGCGGGCGCCCTGACCGCCGGCCGCGGTCGTGCGCCTGCCTGAACGCGTCACGACCCGCTCGAGGTTCAAGCACATCCCCTGGATTTTGACAGGCACCATCAGGGAGAGGCGGGTGTGCGACACTGCGTCGACGCTACTACATGACTCCATTCGTCGACGAATCCTTCCATGACCGACTCCGTCGTTTTCGTCTTGCCGGGTTACGCCAATTCGGGCCCGCTTCACTGGCAAAGCCGTTGGGAGCGTGCCGATCCGCGTTTCGTGCGGATTGCGATGCCGGACTGGAACCACGCGTTCCGCAACGGGTGGTGTCGCGCGCTCGATCGTGCGGTCGAAGCCGCGCGCGGGCCCGTGCTGATCGCCGCCCATAGTCTCGGCACGCTGACCACCGCATGGTGGGCGACCCGCTACGCGCGGCCGCCCGCGCTCGCGAAAGTGCGCGGCGCATTGCTGGTCGCGCTGCCCGATCCTGCCGGGCCGGCGTTTCCGGCCGACGCGCACGGCTTCGGCCCGGTGCCGCACGAGCGAGTGCCGTTTCCGACCTGCGTCGTCGCGAGCAGCGACGATCCGTACGGTTCGCTCGCGTTCGCACGCGGCTGCGCGCACGCGTGGGGCAGCGCCTTTCACGACATCGGCCCGCGCGGCCACATCAACGCGGACAGCGGGCTCGGGGAATGGCCGGAAGCGCGCGGCTGGCTCGAGGCGCTCGGGACGACGGGCTGACTGCCGGTCGTGGTTCACCGAATCGGACACATTTTTTAACCAAGCGCGAATTTCATGCGATGCGTCGCGGCGCGACGTGCGCATTGCTGCGCGTACGATTGTCTTGGGCGCGACGCGCAACCGACTGCGTGTTGTGACCAACCCCATGACTTTCTGATCGGCCGGGCCGATAGAGTGACGGCCTGTTCAATTCGATTGGAAGGAGGGGCCATGTCGAGCGGCTCGAGGCGAGGCCGACGCGAAGCACTGTTCGACTGGGCTCCGATGGGAACCGCGGTGCAGGTATCGTGAAGATCGCATCGGCAACGCGATTCGCGATCCCGTGTCTGGCGATGCTGATCGGTCTGCTCGCCGGTTTCGGCTGGCGCAGCCTCGCCGACTGGACCGACAGCCCCATACGGATCGATCCCGGCACCGACCTGCTCAGCGTGCTGCCCGACGAAGTGATGTCGCTGACCTATACGACCGCTGCGCTCACGCTGACCGCGCAGCGCTCACAGCCCGCGGCGCGGTTCGCGGTGCAGGTGACTTATGCGGATGGGCGTGCCCCCCCGGCAATGCGTGGCGTCGGCGGATCTGGCCGCGCACCTCGAGTCCTTTTCGACGATCGTCGCGCAACGGCAGCTCGACCCGGCCGACCTCGCGCGCGGATTTCCGCAGCAGATCGGGCGGCTGGATATCCGTGATCGCATTGCGTCCGAGCCGCCGCCGGTCGTCTTCCTGGCCGCGGCGGATTCGGACGCGGTCGCCATCGCCGTCGACGGTCTGTGGGCCGGGCACGGTGGCTACGCGGCAGTTGTGCGTTCGCCATCGCGCGCGGCGCTTGCGGCGCTGGCCGGCGGCTGCGATACGCTGGCCCGGCGCTGACCGGACGGCGGGCGCCCCCGTTCCGGCCCGCCGCCGCGCCGCTCAGATCGCCTGCTTCGCCTTCAACGCGGCGATCCGCTCGTCGTCGTAGCCGAGCATGTCGCGCAGCACGTCTTCCGTCTGCGCGCCGAGCAGCGGCGGGGCCGTGCGCGCGTCGGGCGGCGTCGCGCTCATCCGGATCGGGTTGCGCACGAGCTTCACGTCCGCGCCGCACGGATGCGGCAGCGACACCTGCATCCCGCGCGCGACCACCTGCTCGTTGTCGAACACCTCGCCGAGATCGTTGATCGGCCCGCACGGCACGCCGGCCGCTTCGAGCGCGCCGATCCAGTCGGCCTTGCCGCGCGCCTTCACCATCTCCGCGAGGATCGGCACCAGCGTGTCGCGATGGCGCACGCGCGACGGGTTCGTCGCGAAGCGCGCGTCGTCCGCCAGCTCGGGCCGCCCGCCCGCCTCGACGAACTTGCGGAACTGCCCGTCGTTGCCGACCGCAACGATGATCCAGCCGTCGCTCGTCTGGAACGTCTGGTACGGCACGATGTTCGGATGCGCGTTGCCCCAGCGCACCGGCGGCTTGCCGCTCGCGAGGAAGTTGGTGTTCATGTTCGCGAGCAGCGCGACCTGCACGTCGAGCAGCGCCATGTCGATGTACTGGCCTTCGCCCGTGCGGTCGCGGTGCGCGAGGGCGGCGAGCACGGCGATCGTCGAATAGAGGCCGGTCGCGAGATCGGCGATCGCGACGCCGGCCTTCTGCGGGCCGCCGCCCGGCTCGCCGTCGCGCTCGCCGGTGATGCTCATGAAGCCGCCGATCCCCTGCACGATGAAGTCGTAGCCCGCGCGATGCGCGTACGGGCCGGTCTGGCCGAAGCCGGTGACCGAGCAGTAGACGAGATCGGGCTTCACCGCGCGAAGGGATTCATAGTCGAGCCCGTATTTCTTCAACTGGCCGACCTTGTAGTTCTCGAGCACGACGTCGCTCTGCGCGGCAAGCTCGCGCACGATCTGCTGGCCTTCCGGCGTCGCGATGTCGACCGTCACCGAGCGCTTGTTGCGGTTCGCCGCGAGGTAGTACGCGGCCTCGGCGGTATCCGCGCCGTCCGCGTCCTTCAGGTACGGCGGCCCCCAGTGTCGCGTGTCGTCGCCGGCGCCCGGGCGCTCGACCTTGATCACGTCCGCGCCGAAATCGGCAAGGGTCTGCGCGCACCACGGGCCCGCGAGCACGCGGGTCAGGTCCAGCACGCGGATATGGCTCAGGGCACCCATCGTCGAATCGTCTCCTTTCATGGCGGGCCTGCGTTGTCGGGCAAGGCCGATTGGCATGCCGAGCATCTTAAGGCGAATCGGCCGCGCGGGTGGCCTGGAGCCCGTTATCAGCGGGAACAGGCTCCGACCGGTCGTCCGGAGGGTCGAGCCGCCTCGCCGGCGCTTTGCCCGGAAGCCGGCCCCGATCCCGTATAATCGATCGTTTCCGAATCCATGCCGCCGCGCGCCCCGCCTGGGGCGCCGGCGTTTGAAGCCGTCTTTGCCAGACTGTCCCCGCACGCCATGAAAGCTGCCGAAATCCGCGAGAAATTCCTCAAATTCTTCGAATCGAAGGGCCACACGATCGTCCGCTCGTCGAGCCTCGTGCCCGGTAACGACCCCACGCTGATGTTCACGAACTCGGGCATGGTCCAGTTCAAGGACGTCTTCCTCGGCACGGACCCGCGCCCGTACTCGCGCGCCACCACGGCGCAGCGCAGCGTGCGCGCGGGCGGCAAGCACAACGACCTCGAGAACGTCGGCTACACGGCGCGCCACCACACGTTCTTCGAGATGCTCGGCAACTTCTCGTTCGGCGACTACTTCAAGCAGGACGCGATCAAGTTCGCGTGGGAGCTGCTGACCACGGTCTACCAGCTGCCGAAGGACAAGCTGTGGGTGACCGTCTACCAGGAAGACGACGAAGCCTACGACATCTGGGCGAAGGAAGTCGGCGTGCCGACCGAGCGGATCATCCGGATCGGCGACAACAAGGGCGCGCGCTATGCGTCGGACAACTTCTGGACGATGGGCGACACTGGCCCGTGCGGCCCGTGCACGGAAATCTTCTACGACCACGGCCCGGACGTGTGGGGTGGCCCGCCGGGGTCGCCCGAAGAAGACGGCGACCGCTACATCGAGATCTGGAACCTCGTGTTCATGCAGTTCAACCGCGATGCGCAGGGCAACATGACGCGCCTGCCGAAGCAGTCGGTCGACACCGGCATGGGCCTCGAGCGTCTCGCCGCGGTGCTGCAGCACGTGCACAGCAACTACGAGATCGACCTGTTCCAGAACCTGATCAAGGCCGCCGCGCGCGTGACCGAGGTCGGCGACCTCACGAACAACTCGCTGAAGGTGATCGCCGATCACATCCGCGCGTGCTCGTTCCTGATCGTCGACGGCGTGATTCCCGGCAACGAAGGCCGCGGCTACGTGCTGCGCCGGATCGTGCGCCGCGCGATCCGCCACGGCTACAAGCTCGGCCGCAAGGGCGCGTTCTTCCACAAGCTGGTGGCCGATCTCGTCGCCGAGATGGGCACCGCGTATCCGGAGCTGAAGGAAGCCGAACAGCGCGTGACCGACGTGCTGCGTCAGGAAGAAGAGCGCTTCTTCGAGACGATCGAGCACGGCATGTCGATCCTCGAAGCCGCGCTTGCCGACGTCGACGCGAAGGGCGGCAAGGTGCTCGACGGCGAGCTCGCATTCAAGCTGCACGACACGTACGGCTTCCCGCTGGACCTGACGGCCGACGTGTGCCGCGAGCGCGGGATGACGGTCGACGAGCCGGCATTCGACGACGCGATGGCGCGTCAGCGCGAGCAGGCGCGCGCGGCCGGCAAGTTCAAGGCCACGCAGGGCCTCGAATACTCGGGCGCGAAGACCACGTTCCACGGTTACGAGGAAATCGCGTTCGACGACGCGAAGGTCGTCGCGCTGTACGTCGACGGTTCGGCCGTCAACGAAGTGAAGGCCGGCCAGGATGCGGTCGTCGTGCTCGACCACACGCCGTTCTACGCGGAATCGGGCGGCCAGGTCGGCGACCAGGGCGTGCTCGCGAACGCCGCGACGCGCTTCTCGGTGGCCGACACGCTGAAGGTGCAGGCCGACGTGATCGGCCATCATGGCACGCTGGAGCAGGGCACGCTCAAGGTCGGCGACGTGCTGCGCGCGGAAATCGACGCGCATCGCCGCGCGCGCACGCAGCGCAACCACTCGGCCACCCACCTGATGCACAAGGCGCTGCGCGAAGTGCTCGGCGCGCACGTGCAGCAGAAGGGTTCGCTCGTCGACGCGGAAAAGACCCGTTTCGACTTCGCGCACAACGCACCGATGACCGACGACGAAATCCGTCGCGTCGAGCAGATCGTCAACGACGAGATCCTGGCCAACGCGCCGGGCATCGTGCGCGTGATGCCGTACGACGAAGCGGTGAAGGGCGGCGCGATGGCGCTGTTCGGCGAGAAGTACGGCGATGAAGTGCGCGTGCTCGATCTCGGCTTCTCGCGCGAACTGTGCGGCGGCACGCACGTGCACCGCACCGGCGACATCGGCCTGTTCAAGATCGTGATGGAAGGCGGCGTCGCGGCCGGCATCCGCCGCGTCGAGGCGATCACCGGCGACAACGCGGTGCGCTACGTGCAGGAACTCGACGCGCGCGTGAACGAAGCGGCAGCGGCGCTGAAGGCGCAGCCGTCGGAACTCACGCAGCGGATCGCGCAGGTGCAGGAGCAGGTGAAGTCGCTCGAGAAGGAGCTGGGCGCGCTGAAGTCGAAGCTCGCGTCGAGCCAGGGCGACGAGCTCGCGCAGCAGGCCGTCGAAATCGGCGGCGTGTACGTGCTGGCCGCGACGCTCGACGGCGCCGATGCGAAGACGCTGCGCGAAACGGTCGACAAGCTCAAGGACAAGCTGAAGAGCGCGGCGATCGTGCTGGCGGCCGTCGAAGGCGGCAAGGTCAGCCTGATCGCGGGCGTCACGCCGGATGCGAGCAAGAAGGTCAAGGCCGGCGAGCTCGTGAACTTCGTCGCGCAGCAAGTGGGCGGCAAGGGCGGCGGCCGTCCAGACATGGCGCAGGCGGGCGGCACCGAGCCGGCGAACCTGCCGGGCGCGCTGGCCGGCGTGAAGGGCTGGGTCGAAGAACGGCTCTGATCGTTGCACGACCGACGCGATGCGGCCGCAATGACGGCATCGCGTGAATCGAAAAACGACCCGATCGGCAGATGCCGGTCGGGTCGTTTTGTTTGTGCGGCCCATGCGCGTCGCTCGAGGCGGCGACGCGTGCGCACGGGTCACGCCGGCACGGTCGGGCTCGGCTGCGCCACGTCGCCGGGCAGCCGCGCGGCGTCGGTGAGCGCATCGCGCAGCGCGGCGAGCGCCGCCGACGCATGACCGCGCCGCCACCCGAGCAGCGTGTCGATGCCTTCGAGTTCGGGAATCGTGTGCGCTGCGATGTTGCCTGTCTCGGGTTGCAGATCGAGCACCGAACGCGGCGCGACCGCGATGCCCGCGCCGGCCGCGACGCACGCGACGATCGCGTGATACGAGCCGAGCTCGAGCACGCGCGCCGGCTTCACGCCGTGCGCCGCATACCACTGCTCGACGTACTTGCGATACGCGCAGCCGCGCTCGAACGCGATCAGCGTCGGCAGGATCACGTCGCGCGGCGTACGCACCGGCGGATGGCCGCGCGGCGTGAGCAGCACGAGATCCTCACGGAAGATCGGCGCCGTCTCGAACGTGTCGGGCAGCGTGTCCGGCTCGGGCGGGCGCGCGAACAGCGCGGCGTCGATCTCGAAGTCGCGCACGCGGTCGATCAGGCACCCCGTCGTGCCCGTCACCAGTTCGAGCGACACGTCGGGCCATGCGTGGTGGTAGCGCGCGAGGATGGCCGGCAGCCGGCTCGCGGCCGTGCTTTCCATCGTGCCGAGCCGCAGCCGCCCGCGCGGCGTGTCCTCGCGCACCGCGTCGCGCGCCTCGTCGGCGAGCGCGAGCAGGCGCTCCGCATACGGCAGCAGCGTATGCCCGGCCGGCGTCAGCACGAGCCGGCGGCCGTCGCGCACGAACAGCGCCGCGCCGAGTTCCTCCTCCAGCTGCTTGATGCGCGTCGTGACGTTCGACTGCACGCGATTGAGCTTGGCCGCCGCGCGCGTCACGCCGTTCTCGCGCACGACCGCCCGGAAGATCGCCAGCGCCGACAGGTCCATGATTCTCTCCAAAGGATGAGTCGATTCTCAATTATTCATTTTTCGAGAACGTTTGGTCAAGCTAGGATGGATCCATTCCGATTTCCGATCGGCCGGCGCGCGACGTGCCGGCCCATGCCGCCATGTCCCGCTTCGATGCTTCGACCGCCGCCGCCCGCGCGTTTTCGTCCGACCAGGCCGACCGCCGCGCCCGCGCGGCCGCGCTCGCCTGCATGGTCGGCCTGGCCGTCGTGCTCGGTGTCGGCCGTTTCGCGTTCACGCCGCTGTTGCCGCTGATGCTCGCGGACGGTTCGATCGGGCTGAAGGCTGGCAGCTGGCTCGCGTCGGCGAACTACGCGGGCTACTTCGCCGGCGCGGTCAGTTGCGCGGCGCTGCGCATCGCGCCCGCGCGGATGGTGCGCTTCGGGCTCGCGGCGACCGTGCTGCTGACCGCCGCGATGGGCGTCGGCCACGGGTTGCCGGCGTGGCTCGTCGTGCGTTTCGTCGCGGGCGTCGTCAGCGCGTGGACGTTCGTGTTCATGTCGCAATGGGGGCTGCGGCGCCTGGCCGAGCTGCATGCGCCGGAATGGAGCGGGGTGATCTACGCGGGGCCGGGCGTCGGCATCGTGGCGACCTGGGGCATCGTCGCGGCCGCGATGGCGTTCGTGTGGAACGACACGTCGTTCTACGCGCTGCGCTTCCTGCTCGGC
>NZ_JAIZRS010000052.1:0-18283 GCF_020419985.1 Burkholderia sp. AU32262 | reverse complement strand
GGGCGACAACGTGTCGATCACGGTGAAGCTGATCGCTCCGATCGCGATGGAAGAAGGTCTGCGCTTCGCGATCCGCGAAGGCGGCCGTACCGTCGGCGCCGGCGTCGTCGCCAAGATCATCGAGTAAGCCAGTTATTCGTTGATCGACAGTTTTGGGGCTGGCAGCAGCCGGCCCCAACATGGTTTAGGGGTATAGCTCAACTGGCAGAGCGTCGGTCTCCAAAACCGAAGGTTGGGGGTTCGATTCCCTCTGCCCCTGCCAAAAATCGCCACGTGTCCCACGTGGCATTTGTTTTAAGGTGTTATGGCGAATCCATCCGTCGAAACTGTAAATACCTCCGGCGATAAGCTGATGCTGGCCCTGGGCGTATTGCTGGTGTTGGCCGGATTCGTGGGCTTCTTCTGGCTGGCCAATCAGCAGTGGTATGTCCGCGGTGCCGCGTTGGCGGTAGGTATCATCGCCGGCGTGGCCGTCGGGCTGATGTCCGCCCCTGGCAAGAGCCTCATCGCGTTTGCCAAGGATTCGTACAAGGAAGTCCGGAAGGTCGTATGGCCCACCCGCAAGGAAGCAACGCAAACCACACTCGTCGTGTTCGGTTTCGTGCTCGTGATGGCGATTTTCCTCTGGTTGAGCGACAAATCGATCGAATGGGTGATTTTCTCGGCGATTCTGGGTTGGAAATGATATGAGCGATACTCCGGCATCCCCGAGCGGAAAGCGTTGGTACGTCGTGCACGCCTACTCCGGTATGGAGAAGAGCGTGCAACGCGCGCTTCAAGAGCGCATCGAACGTGCTGGCATGCAGGACAAATTCGGTCAGATCCTGGTTCCGACCGAAGAAGTGGTCGAAGTCAAAGGCGGCCACAAGGCTGTGACCGAACGTCGTTTCTTCCCTGGCTACGTGCTGGTGGAAATGGAAATGACGGACGAAACGTGGCACCTCGTGAAGAACACCGCGAAGGTCACTGGTTTCGTCGGCGGTGCGCGTAACCGCCCGACCCCGATTTCCCCGAAGGAAGTCGAGAAGATCATGTCGCAGATGCAGGAAGGCGTCGAAAAGCCGCGCCCGAAGACCCTGTTCGAAGTCGGCGAGATGGTGCGTGTCAAGGAAGGCCCGTTCACGGACTTCAACGGCACCGTCGAAGAAGTCAACTACGAGAAATCGCGCGTGCGTGTGTCGGTCACCATCTTTGGCCGCTCGACCCCCGTCGAACTCGAGTTCGGTCAGGTCGAAAAAGTTTGATCCCGATTCGGTGGGCAGCCTCGGCTGCCCACCTTCGCGCTTACGGCCCGCGTCATGGCCGTTGAGGAGCGTCAGTAGCCAGCGGCGAAAGCGCGTTATCACTCACCGAACGCCTTCTCCGGCGTTCCAATGAGGTTTCAAATGGCAAAGAAGATTATCGGCTTTATCAAGCTGCAGATCCCTGCAGGTAAAGCCAACCCGTCGCCGCCGGTTGGTCCGGCACTGGGCCAGCGCGGCCTGAACATCATGGAGTTCTGCAAGGCGTTCAACGCGCAGACTCAAGGCATGGAGCCGGGTCTGCCGGTGCCGGTGGTCATCACGGCATTCGCTGACAAGAGCTTCACGTTCGTGATGAAGACGCCGCCGGCGACCGTCCTGATCAAGAAGGCGGCGAAGGTGGACAAGGGCTCGAGCAAGCCGCACACCGACAAGGTCGGTTCGATCACGCGCGCTCAAGCCGAAGAAATCGCGAAGACCAAGATGCCGGACCTTACGGCAGCTGATCTGGACGCAGCCGTTCGCACCATCGCTGGTAGCGCACGCTCGATGGGTATCACTGTGGAGGGCGTGTAAATGGCTAAGATCTCCAAGCGCCGTCAGGCATTTGCCGCCAAGGTCGACCGTCAGAAGCTGTACGCGATCGAAGACGCACTGAGCCTCGTGAAGGAATGCGCGAGCGCGAAGTTCGACGAGTCGATCGACGTCGCAGTCCAGCTCGGCATCGATGCGAAGAAGTCGGACCAGGTCGTTCGTGGTTCGGTCGTTCTCCCGGCAGGTACGGGCAAGTCGGTTCGCGTTGCCGTGTTCGCGCAAGGCGAAAAGGCCGAGCAAGCTCGTGCAGCTGGCGCGGAAATCGTCGGTATGGAAGACCTGGCCGAGCAGATCAAGGCTGGCCAGATGGACTTCGACATCGTGATCGCTTCGCCGGACACGATGCGTATCGTCGGTACGCTCGGCCAGATCCTCGGCCCGCGCGGCCTGATGCCGAACCCGAAGGTCGGTACGGTCACGCCGGACGTCGCAACCGCCGTCAAGAACGCGAAGGCTGGTCAGGTGCAATTCCGTGTCGACAAGGCCGGTATCATCCATGCGACCATCGGCCGTGCATCGTTCGAGCCGACCGCGCTGCGTTCGAACCTGTCGGCGCTGATCGAAGCGCTGCAGAAGGCAAAGCCGGCAACGAGCAAGGGCGTGTACCTGCGCAAGATCGCACTGTCGAGCACGATGGGCGTCGGCGTGCGCGTCGACCAGGCTACGCTGGCAGCACAGTAAGCAAGTATTCGGGCCGCTTCGCTCGCGAAGCGATCCACATGGGCTTTGGGCGGTTGTTCGTGCAGCAGGGCGGGCAACCGGTTATCAAAGACCGTTGGTGGGGCGCAGCAGTCAGGTGATCCCCTTAATTCAAGCCAACGCAGATGGCGAACCCGAAAAAGTTTTGCAGTGGTGAAGCCGCAGGCCGCGAAGCGATTCGCGGCATGAGGTGGAAATACTCCTAACGAGGTCGGACGCCGTTGTTGAACGAGGTACGTGAGGTTTCGCCATACCGGCAAGGCCGAACGTATCGTTTCTGGAGGCTAACCGTGCCGCTTAATAGAGAAGACAAGCAAGCCGTCGTCGCTGAGGTTTCCGCGCAAGTCGCGAAGGCTCAGACCGTTGTGCTGGCTGAGTATCGTGGAATTGCGGTTGGCGATCTGACCAAGCTGCGCGCGCAAGCGCGTGAGCAAAAGGTTTACCTGCGCGTGTTGAAGAACACGCTGGCGCGTCGCGCTGTCGAAGGTACGCCGTTTGCTCCGCTGGCAGAGCAGATGACTGGTCCGCTGATCTACGGCATCTCGGAAGATGCAATTGCCGCTGCTAAGGTCGTCAACGACTTCAGCAAGAGCAATGACAAGTTGGTCATCAAGGCTGGTTCGTTCGATGGCAAGGTGATGGACAAGGCTGGCGTGCAAGCGCTGGCAAGCATCCCGAGTCGCGAAGAACTGCTCTCGAAGCTGCTGTTCGTTATGCAAGCGCCTGTTTCGGGCTTCGCGCGTGCTCTGGCCGCGCTGGCCGAGAAGAAGCAAGCGGAAGCTGCGTAAGCGAACGTGCATCAGCGTCATTGATCGCTGGCTGTATCCGAATTCAATTTAGGAGTATTTCAAATGGCAATCGCAAAAGAAGACATCCTGGCAGCAGTCGAAGGGATGACCGTTCTGGAACTGAACGAACTGGTCAAGGCATTCGAAGAGAAGTTTGGCGTGTCGGCAGCTGCAGTGGCAGTCGCTGGCCCGGCAGGCGGCGGCGCTGCTGCTGCTGCAGAAGAGAAGACCGAATTCACGGTCGTCCTGGCTGAAGCCGGCGCCAACAAGGTTTCGGTCATCAAGGCCGTTCGCGAACTGACGGGCCTGGGCCTGAAGGAAGCGAAGGACCTGGTTGACGGTGCACCGAAGCCCATCAAGGAAGGCGTCGACAAGGCTGCTGCTGAAGAAGCCAAGAAGAAGCTGGAAGAAGCTGGCGCGAAGGTCGAAGTCAAGTAAGTTTCGGCGCGCTGTGCGAAGGCTGGCGGTATTTTCACCGCCGGCCTTTTTGTGCTTTGTGGGGACGTTATTCTGGCACTCATTCGGGAGCCCGAATAATCGGCCCCAGAAGCCAAAGAAAACCGCCTGATCGTTGTGATGCATCACTCACGATTGGCGGTTCTCTTTGTCTTCTGAAGCGACTGCAGAAGGCAAGTTTGGTCGGGTAGCGGGCAACACAGGCATCCGCTGCCGTCAGCCAGCGGTTGGTAGCGGCCAACCACCAAGCTTCTCGGCTCGTTCAAGCCGTCGAACGGCCATCGGGTCTCAGTCGGTGAACACTCGGGTTTGAAACGTCCAGGTATTCCGCCTCGATAGCACCCGCCGTGATTCGGAGATCGTATGCAATATTCCTTCACCGAGAAGAAGCGCATTCGCAAGAGTTTCGCGAAGCGCCCCATCGTTCACCAAGTTCCGTTCTTGCTGGCTACTCAGCTTGAATCATTCAGCACGTTTCTGCAAGCCGATGTGCCCGCGACGCAACGTAAGCCCGAGGGTTTGCAGGCCGCGTTCACGTCGGTATTTCCCATTGTTTCGCACAACGGTTTCGCGCGCCTCGAGTTCGTGAGCTATGCGCTGTCGTCGCCGGCATTCAACATCAAGGAATGCCAGCAGCGCGGCCTGACGTACTGCTCCGCGCTGCGCGCGAAGGTCCGCCTCGTCATCCTCGACAAGGAATCGCCGAACAAGCCGGTCGTCAAGGAAGTGAAGGAGCAGGAAGTGTACATGGGCGAAATTCCGCTCATGACGCCGACGGGCTCGTTCGTCATCAACGGCACCGAGCGTGTCATCGTCTCGCAGCTGCATCGTTCGCCGGGCGTGTTCTTCGAACACGACAAGGGCAAGACGCACAGCTCGGGCAAGCTGCTGTTCTCGGCACGGATCATTCCGTACCGCGGCTCGTGGCTCGACTTCGAATTCGATCCGAAGGACATCCTGTACTTCCGCGTCGACCGTCGCCGCAAGATGCCGGTCACGATCCTGCTGAAGGCCATCGGTCTGACGCCGGAACAGATCCTCGCGAACTTCTTCGTGTTCGACAACTTCACGCTGATGGACGAAGGCGCGCAACTCGAGTTCGTGCCCGAGCGCCTGCGTGGCGAAGTCGCGCGCTTCGACATCACGGATCGCGACGGCAAGGTCATCGTCCAGAAGGACAAGCGGATCAACGCGAAGCACATTCGCGACCTCGAAGCCGCGAAGACCAAGTTCATCTCGGTGCCGGAAGACTATCTGCTCGGCCGCGTGCTGGCGAAGAACGTCGTCGACGGCGACACCGGCGAAGTGATCGCGAGCGCGAACGACGAAGTCACGGAAAGCGTGCTCGAGAAGCTGCGCGAAGCGGGCATCAAGGACATCCAGACGCTCTACACGAACGATCTGGACCAGGGTCCTTACATCTCGTCCACGCTGCGTGTCGACGAAACGACCGACAAGACGGCCGCGCGCATCGCGATCTACCGCATGATGCGTCCGGGCGAGCCGCCGACCGAAGAAGCGGTCGAGGCGCTGTTCAACCGTCTGTTCTACAGCGAAGAAGCGTACGACCTGTCGAAGGTCGGCCGCATGAAGTTCAACCGCCGCGTCGGCCGTGACGAGATCGTCGGCCCGATGACGCTGCAGGACGACGACATCCTCGCGACGATCAAGATCCTCGTCGAGCTGCGTAACGGCAAGGGCGAAGTGGACGACATCGACCACCTCGGCAACCGTCGCGTGCGTTGCGTCGGCGAACTGGCGGAAAACCAGTTCCGCGCCGGTCTCGTGCGTGTCGAGCGCGCGGTCAAGGAACGCCTCGGCCAGGCCGAAAGCGAAAACCTGATGCCGCACGACCTGATCAACTCGAAGCCGATTTCGTCGGCGATCCGCGAGTTCTTCGGTTCGTCGCAGCTGTCGCAGTTCATGGACCAGACCAACCCGCTGTCGGAAATCACGCACAAGCGCCGTGTTTCCGCACTGGGCCCGGGCGGTCTGACGCGCGAGCGCGCAGGCTTCGAAGTCCGCGACGTGCACCCGACCCACTACGGCCGCGTGTGCCCGATCGAGACGCCGGAAGGTCCGAACATCGGCCTGATCAACTCGCTCGCACTGTACGCGCACCTGAACGAGTACGGCTTCCTCGAGACGCCGTACCGCAAGGTCGTGGACGGCAAGGTGACCGATCAGATCGACTACCTGTCGGCGATCGAGGAAGGTCGCTACATGATCGCCCAGGCGAACGCCGCGATCGACGAAGACGGCCGACTGATCGACGAACTCGTGTCGTCGCGCGAAGCCGGCGAAACGATGATGGTCACGCCGGACCGGATCCAGTACATGGACGTCGCGCCGTCGCAGATCGTGTCGGTGGCAGCGTCGCTGATCCCGTTCCTCGAGCACGATGACGCGAACCGTGCACTGATGGGTTCGAACATGCAGCGTCAGGCCGTGCCGTGTCTGCGTCCGGAAAAGCCGGTCGTCGGTACGGGCATCGAGCGCACCTGCGCGGTCGACTCGGGTACGACGGTTCAGGCGTTCCGCGGCGGTGTGGTCGACTACGTCGACGCAGGCCGTATCGTGATTCGCGTGAACGACGACGAAGCGGTCGCGGGTGAAGTCGGTGTCGACATCTACAACCTGATCAAGTACACGCGTTCGAACCAGAACACGAACATCAACCAGCGTCCGATCGTGAAGATGGGCGACAAGGTCTCGCGCGGCGACGTGCTGGCCGACGGCGCCTCGACGGACCTGGGCGAGCTCGCGCTCGGCCAGAACATGCTGATCGCGTTCATGCCGTGGAACGGCTACAACTTCGAGGATTCGATCCTGATCTCGGAGAAGGTGGTCGCGGACGATCGCTACACGTCGATCCACATCGAAGAGCTGAACGTCGTTGCACGCGACACGAAGCTCGGGCCGGAAGAAATCACGCGCGACATCTCGAACCTGGCGGAAGTCCAGCTCGGCCGTCTCGACGAATCGGGCATCGTGTACATCGGTGCGGAAGTCGAAGCAGGCGACGTGCTGGTCGGCAAGGTCACGCCGAAGGGCGAGACCCAGCTGACGCCGGAAGAGAAGCTGCTGCGCGCGATCTTCGGCGAGAAGGCTTCGGACGTGAAGGACACGTCGCTGCGCGTGCCGTCGGGCATGAGCGGGACCGTGATCGACGTCCAGGTGTTCACGCGTGAAGGCATCCAGCGCGACAAGCGTGCGCAACAGATCATCGACGACGAACTGAAGCGCTACCGTCTCGACCTGAACGACCAGCTGCGCATCGTGGAAGGCGACGCGTTCCAGCGTCTCGCGCGCATGCTCGTGGGCAAGGTCGCGAACGGCGGTCCGAAGAAGCTCGCGAAGGGCACGAAGATCGACCAGGCTTACCTGGAAGACCTCGACCATTACCACTGGTTCGACATCCGCCTCGCGGACGACGAAGCGGCGGCGCAGCTCGAAGCGATCAAGAACTCCATCGAAGAGAAGCGTCACCAGTTCGACCTCGCGTTCGAAGAGAAGCGCAAGAAGCTCACGCAAGGCGACGAACTGCCGCCGGGCGTGCTGAAGATGGTCAAGGTGTACCTCGCGGTGAAGCGCCGCCTGCAGCCTGGCGACAAGATGGCGGGCCGTCACGGTAACAAGGGTGTCGTGTCGAAGATCGTTCCGATCGAAGACATGCCGTACATGGCCGACGGCCGTCCGGCCGACGTCGTGCTGAACCCGCTCGGCGTGCCGTCGCGGATGAACGTGGGTCAGGTTCTGGAAGTGCACCTCGGCTGGGCCGCGAAGGGCCTCGGCTGGCGTATCGGCGAAATGCTGCAGCGTCAGGCGAAGATCGAGGAACTGCGCGCGTTCCTGACGAAGATCTACAACGAGTCGGGCCGCCAGGAAGATCTGGAAAGCTTCACCGACGACGAGATCCTCGAACTCGCGAAGAATCTGCGCGAAGGCGTGCCGTTCGCGACGCCGGTGTTCGACGGTGCGACCGAGGAAGAAATGGGCAAGATGCTCGACCTCGCGTTCCCGGACGACATCGCCGAACAGCTCGGCATGAACCCGTCGAAGAACCAGGTCCGCCTGTACGACGGCCGCACGGGTGAAATGTTCGAACGTCGCGTGACGCTCGGCTACATGCACTACCTGAAGCTGCACCACCTGGTCGACGACAAGATGCACGCGCGTTCGACCGGCCCGTACTCGCTCGTCACGCAGCAGCCGCTGGGTGGTAAGGCGCAGTTCGGTGGTCAGCGTTTCGGTGAAATGGAAGTGTGGGCACTCGAAGCGTACGGCGCGTCCTACGTGCTGCAGGAAATGCTGACGGTGAAGTCGGACGACGTGACCGGCCGGACGAAGGTGTACGAAAACCTCGTCAAGGGCGATCACGTGATCGATGCAGGCATGCCGGAATCCTTCAACGTGCTCGTGAAGGAAATCCGCTCGCTCGGTATCGATATCGACCGCAATTAATCGGACTACGGAGAGAAAGCAATGAAAGCTCTGCTCGATCTATTCAAGCAAGTCCAACAGGAAGAAGTTTTCGACGCGATCAAGATCGGTCTGGCCTCGCCCGACAAGATCCGTTCGTGGTCGTTCGGCGAAGTGAAGAAGCCGGAGACCATCAACTACCGTACGTTCAAGCCGGAACGCGATGGTCTGTTCTGCGCGAAGATCTTCGGGCCGATCAAGGACTACGAGTGCCTGTGCGGCAAGTACAAGCGTCTGAAGCACCGCGGCGTGATCTGCGAGAAGTGCGGCGTCGAAGTGACGCTGGCGAAGGTGCGTCGCGAACGGATGGGCCACATCGAGCTGGCCTCGCCGGTCGCGCACATCTGGTTCCTGAAGTCGCTGCCGTCGCGTCTGGGCATGGTGCTCGACATGACGCTGCGCGACATCGAACGCGTGCTGTACTTCGAAGCCTATGTGGTCATCGAACCGGGCATGACGCCGCTGAAGGCGCGGCAGATCATGACCGAAGAGGATTACTACAACAAGGTCGAGGAATACGGCGACGAATTCCGTGCCGAAATGGGCGCGGAAGGCGTGCGTGAACTGCTGCGCGCGATCAACATCGACGAGCAGGTCGAGACGCTGCGCACCGAGCTGAAGAACACCGGCTCGGAAGCGAAGATCAAGAAGTACGCGAAGCGCCTGAAGGTCCTCGAGGCATTCCAGCGCTCGGGCATCAAGCCCGAGTGGATGATCCTCGAAGTGCTGCCGGTGCTGCCGCCGGAACTGCGTCCGCTCGTGCCGCTGGACGGCGGCCGTTTCGCGACGTCGGACCTGAACGACCTGTATCGCCGCGTGATCAACCGGAACAACCGGTTGAAGCGTCTGCTCGAGCTGAAGGCGCCTGAAATCATCGTCCGCAACGAAAAGCGGATGCTGCAGGAAGCCGTCGACTCGCTGCTCGACAACGGCCGCCGCGGCAAGGCGATGACGGGCGCGAACAAGCGTCCGCTGAAGTCGCTCGCCGACATGATCAAGGGCAAGGGTGGTCGCTTCCGTCAGAACCTGCTGGGCAAGCGCGTCGACTACTCGGGCCGTTCGGTCATCGTGGTCGGCCCGACGCTGAAGCTGCACCAGTGCGGCCTGCCGAAGCTGATGGCGCTCGAGCTGTTCAAGCCGTTCATCTTCAACAAGCTGGAAGTGATGGGCGTCGCGACGACCATCAAGGCTGCGAAGAAGGAAGTCGAGAACCAGACGCCGGTGGTGTGGGACATCCTCGAAGAGGTGATCCGCGAGCACCCGGTGATGCTGAACCGTGCGCCGACGCTGCACCGTCTCGGCATCCAGGCGTTCGAGCCGGTGCTGATCGAAGGCAAGGCGATCCAGCTGCACCCGCTCGTCTGCGCGGCGTTCAACGCCGACTTCGACGGTGACCAGATGGCCGTTCACGTGCCGCTGTCGCTCGAAGCGCAGATGGAAGCGCGCACGCTGATGCTTGCGTCGAACAACGTGCTGTTCCCGGCCAACGGCGATCCGTCGATCGTGCCGTCGCAGGATATCGTGCTGGGTCTGTACTACGCGACCCGCGAAGCGATCAACGGCAAGGGCGAAGGCCTGTCGTTTACCGGCGTGTCGGAAGTGATCCGCGCGTACGAGAACAAGGAAGTCGAGCTGGCCTCGCGCGTCAACGTCCGGATCACCGAAATGGTCCGCAACGAAGACACGTCGGAAGGCGCGCCGGAATTCGTGCCGAAGATCACGCTGTACGCGACGACCGTCGGTCGCGCGATCCTGTCGGAGATCCTGCCGCACGGCCTGCCGTTCTCGGTGCTGAACAAGCCGCTGAAGAAGAAGGAAATCTCGCGCCTGATCAACACGGCGTTCCGCAAGTGCGGTCTGCGTGCGACGGTCGTGTTCGCCGACCAGCTGATGCAGTCGGGTTTCCGTCTCGCGACGCGTGCCGGCATCTCGATCTGCGTGGACGACATGCTCGTGCCGCCGCAGAAGGAAACGATCGTCGGCGACGCCGCGAAGAAGGTGAAGGAGTACGACCGCCAGTACATGTCGGGTCTCGTCACCGCGCAGGAACGCTACAACAACGTGGTCGACATCTGGTCGGCAACGTCGGAAGCGGTCGGCAAGGCGATGATGGAGCAGCTGTCGACGGAGCCGGTGATCGATCGCGACGGCAATGAGACGCGCCAGGAGTCGTTCAACTCGATCTACATGATGGCCGACTCGGGCGCCCGGGGTTCGGCGGTTCAGATTCGTCAGCTGGCCGGCATGCGTGGCCTGATGGCGAAGCCGGACGGCTCGATTATCGAGACGCCGATTACCGCGAACTTCCGCGAAGGTCTGAACGTGTTGCAGTACTTCATCTCGACCCACGGTGCACGTAAGGGTCTGGCTGATACGGCACTGAAGACCGCGAACTCGGGTTACCTGACGCGTCGTCTCGTCGACGTCACGCAGGATCTGGTCGTGGTGGAAGACGATTGCGGCACGTCGAACGGCGTGGCGATGAAGGCGCTCGTCGAAGGCGGTGAAGTCGTCGAAGCGCTGCGTGACCGTATCCTCGGCCGCGTCGCGGTGGCGGACGTCGTGAACCCGGAAACGCAGGAAACGCTGTACGAATCGGGCACGCTGCTCGACGAAACGGCGGTCGAGGAAATCGAACGCCTCGGCATCGACGAAGTGCGCGTGCGCACGCCGCTGACCTGCGAAACGCGTTACGGTCTGTGCGCAGCCTGCTACGGCCGCGACCTTGGCCGCGGCTCGCTCGTGAACGTCGGCGAAGCGGTCGGCGTGATCGCCGCGCAGTCGATCGGCGAGCCGGGCACGCAGCTGACGATGCGTACGTTCCACATCGGTGGCGCGGCGTCGCGTGCGGCAGTGGCCTCGTCGGTCGAAGCGAAGAGCAACGGTATCGTCCGCTTCACGGCGACGATGCGCTACGTCACGAACGCGAAGGGCGAGCAGATCGTCATTTCCCGTTCGGGCGAGGCGATGATCACCGACGACTTCGGTCGCGAGCGCGAGCGTCACAAAGTGCCGTACGGCGCGACGCTGCTGCAGCTCGACGGCGCGACCATCAAGGCCGGCACGCAGCTCGCCACGTGGGATCCGCTGACGCGCCCGATCATCACCGAGTACGGTGGTACGGTGAAGTTCGAAAACGTCGAGGAAGGCGTGACCGTCGCGAAGCAGATCGACGACGTGACGGGCCTGTCGACGCTGGTCGTGATCGACGTGAAGCGCCGCGGTTCGCAGGCGTCGAAGAGCGTGCGTCCGCAGGTGAAGCTGCTCGACGCGAACGGCGAGGAAGTGAAGATTCCGGGCACGGAGCACGCAGTGCAGATCGGCTTCCAGGTCGGCGCACTGATCACCGTGAAGGATGGCCAGCAGGTGCAGGTCGGTGAAGTGCTCGCACGTATCCCGACGGAAGCGCAGAAGACGCGTGACATTACCGGCGGTCTGCCGCGGGTGGCGGAACTGTTCGAAGCGCGTTCGCCGAAGGATGCCGGCATTCTCGCGGAAGTCACCGGTACGACGTCGTTCGGCAAGGACACGAAGGGCAAGCAGCGTCTCGTCATCACGGACCTCGAGGGCAACCAGCACGAGTTCCTGATCGCGAAGGAAAAGCAGGTTCTGGTTCACGACGCCCAGGTCGTCAACAAGGGCGAAATGATCGTGGACGGTCCGGCCGATCCGCACGACATCCTGCGTCTGCAGGGTATCGAGGCGCTGTCGCGCTACATCGTCGACGAAGTGCAGGACGTGTACCGTCTGCAGGGCGTGAAGATCAACGACAAGCACATCGAGGTGATCGTTCGCCAGATGCTGCGTCGTGTGCAGATCACCGACAACGGCGATACGCGCTTCATCCCGGGCGAACAGGTCGAGCGTTCCGACATGCTGGACGAGAACGATCGCATGATCGCCGAGGGCAAGCGCCCGGCTTCGTACGACAACGTGCTGCTCGGTATCACGAAGGCTTCGCTGTCGACCGACTCGTTCATCTCCGCGGCATCGTTCCAGGAAACGACCCGCGTGCTGACCGAAGCGGCGATCATGGGCAAGCGCGACGATCTGCGCGGCCTGAAGGAAAACGTGATCGTCGGCCGTCTGATTCCGGCCGGTACGGGTCTCGCGTTCCACAAGGCACGCAAGGCGAAGGAATCGTCGGATCGCGAGCGTTTCGACCAGATCGCAGCGGAAGAGGCATTCGACTTCGGCACGCCGAGCGCGCCGGCGGAAGAGCCGCAACACCCGGCAGCCGAGTAAGCGCGGGGCGGCGAAAGCCGCGTTGCCTTGCTATCATCGCTGTCACCGAAACCGCCCGGTTCTGCCGGGCGGTTTTTTTTCGTCCTTCGTTCACGCGCATGACGTGCCTGTGCCGCGCCGGCGTATGCTCCGCGGTCGCCTTCGGCATGGCGGCGACAGGCTCGTGATGCACGTGAAAGAACCCTGACCGAATGGCCAACATCCTGCGATTCGCCACGCGTCGCGCGAGCGGGTTGTTAAAATTGCGGTCATCGCTCAGCCGTCCCTGGTCTCATTCATGTCCCGCGCCCTCGAAATACTCGACGAAGTCTTTGGTTATTCCGCCTTTCGCGGCCAGCAGGGCGAGATCGTCGAGCACGTCGCCGGCGGCGGCGATTGCCTCGTGCTGATGCCCACGGGCGGCGGCAAGTCGCTGTGCTACCAGATCCCCGCGCTGCTGCGCCGCGAGGCCGGGCAGGGCGCCGGCATCGTCGTGTCGCCGCTGATCGCGCTGATGCAGGACCAGGTCGCCGCGTTGAGCGAAGTCGGTGTGCGCGCGGCTTACCTGAATTCGACACTGTCGGGCGCCGAGGCGGCAGCCACCGAGCGCGCGCTGCGCGAAGGTGAAATCGACCTGCTGTACGTCGCGCCGGAGCGGTTGATGACGGGGCGCTTCCTCGACCTGCTCGAGCGCGCGAAGATCGGGCTGTTCGCGATCGACGAAGCGCACTGCGTGTCGCAATGGGGGCACGATTTCCGTCCGGAATACATCCAGCTGTCGGTGCTGCACGAGCGCTTCCCGTCGGTGCCGCGCATCGCGCTGACCGCCACGGCCGACGCGATCACGCGCGACGAGATCATCCATCGGCTCGCGCTCGACGACGCACGCGTGTTCGTGTCGAGCTTCGACCGCCCGAACATCCGCTACCGGATCGTCGAAAAGGACAACGCGCGCTCGCAACTGCTCGACTTCATCCGCGCCGAACACACGAATGCCGACGGCACGACGGATGCGGGCGTCGTCTACTGCCTGTCGCGCCGCAAGGTCGAGGAAACGGCCGAATGGCTGAAGGCGCAGGGCGTGCGCGCGCTGCCGTATCACGCGGGGATGGAGTTCGAGGTGCGGCAGAAGCACCAGGAAATGTTCCAGCGCGAGGAAGGCATCGTGATGTGCGCGACGATCGCGTTCGGCATGGGTATCGACAAGCCCGACGTGCGCTTCGTTGCCCATCTCGATTTGCCGAAGAGCGTCGAAGGCTACTACCAGGAGACCGGCCGCGCGGGCCGCGACGGGATGCCCGCGAACGCGTGGATGGCGTATGGCCTCGGCGACGTCGTCCAGCAGCGCAAGATGATCGACGAGTCGGATGCGGACGACGCGCACAAGCGCGTGCAGACGTCGAAGCTCGACGCGCTGCTCGGATTGTGCGAGACGATCTCGTGCCGCCGCGTGCGGCTGCTGAACTACTTCGGCGAGGCGAGCCAGCCGTGCGGCAACTGCGACACGTGCCTGGAGCCGCCCGATTCATGGGACGCGACGCGCGAGGCGCAGATGGCGCTGTCGTGCGTGTTCCGCGCGCAGCGCGCGAGCGGCTTCAACTTCGGCGCGAGCCATCTGATCGAGATCCTGCGCGGCGGCCGCACCGAGAAGGTGCTGCAGCGCGGCCATGACCAGTTGAGCACGTTCGGTATCGGCGCGTCGCTGTCCGAGCCCGAGTGGCGCGCGATTTTCCGGCAACTGGTCGCGTACGGCTACCTGGCGGTCGACCATGGCGGCTTCGGCGCGCTGGTGCTCACCGAGGCCGCGAAGCCGGTGCTGAAGAACGAGGAAAAGGTCACGCTGCGCCGCTACGTGAAGCCGCAGCGCACGCGCCAGTCGTCGAGCCGCAGCGGCACGCGGGTCGACCCGACGGCCGGCATGGGCGCGCGTGAGCGCGCACGCTGGGACGCGCTGCGTGCGTGGCGCGCGGAAACCGCGAAGACGGACGGCGTGCCGGCCTACGTGATCTTCCACGACGCGACGCTCGCCGAAATCGCGCGCAACGCGCCGGAGACGATCGACGACCTGCGTCACATTCCCGGCATGGGCGTGCGCAAGCTCGAGCGCTTCGGCGACGAGATCATCGACGTCGTCGAATCGGCTTGACACTGGGTCCCGACCCCTTCCATAGACTGCGCGGTCGGCCGGCAAATCACGCAAGCCGTTGACTTCGTTGGTATTTCCGGAATATCATGTTGGGTTCCGGTATTCGGAGGCCGCGTCGCGTTCGAAAGTTCGCGCCCGATCCGCCGGTTCGGAAGTCAACTGTGCGTCGATTCTCGCTTTGCCCGAAATCGATGTGCAGATTTTGTTCAATTTCAGGAATAAACAATGCCAACCATCAACCAACTGGTTCGCAAAGGCCGTCAGTCGGAAACGACGAAGAGCAAGAGCCCGGCCCTGCAGGACTGCCCCCAGCGTCGCGGCGTGTGCACCCGTGTGTACACGACGACGCCGAAGAAGCCGAACTCGGCACTCCGTAAGGTCGCCAAGGTTCGTCTGACGAACGGCTTCGAAGTGATTTCGTACATCGGCGGTGAAGGCCACAACCTGCAGGAACACTCGGTTGTGCTGATCCGCGGCGGCCGTGTGAAGGACTTGCCGGGTGTGCGTTACCACATGGTTCGCGGCTCGCTGGATACCCAGGGCGTCAAGGACCGTAAGCAAGCGCGCTCGAAGTACGGCGCGAAGCGTGCAAAGGCTGCCAAGTAAGCAGTTTTTGATCAGGGATCGCCGCAGGGCGGTCGAGGCGGGAGTGCCGGATTGCCGGTGCTGTCGAGTAAGTGGTCACCCGGCCAAGCTGGTTAGTCGTGAAGATGTGATCGGGTTTGTTGGTGGCCGCGGAGCTGAATCCAGCTCCAACTGAACAAGTAAAGGAAGAATCATGCCGCGTCGTCGCGAAGTCCCCAAGCGGGAAGTGTTGCCGGATCCGAAGTTCGGCAACGTTGATGTTGCCAAGTTCATGAACATGCTGATGCTGTCCGGCAAGAAGTCGGTCGCAGAGCGCATCGTTTATGGCGCATTCGAACAAATCCAGACCAAGGGTGGCAAGGACCCGCTGGAAGTGTTCACGGTTGCGCTCAACAACGTGAAGCCGGTGGTCGAAGTGAAGAGCCGTCGCGTTGGTGGTGCCAACTATCAAGTTCCGGTCGAAGTGCGCCCGTCGCGTCGTATGGCATTGGCGATGCGCTGGCTGCGTGAGGCTGCGAAGAAGCGCAGCGAGAAGTCGATGGCCCTGCGCCTGGCAGGTGAACTCTCCGAAGCGGCCGAAGGCCGTGGCGGCGCGATGAAGAAGCGCGACGAAGTTCACCGCATGGCAGAAGCCAACCGCGCGTTCTCGCATTTCCGTTTCTAAGCGCCTGGCTGGGCTGTTTGCGGAAATAAATTCCGGGCGGGTGCGCTTTTAAGGCGCCTCGCCCGTTTGTGTTGAGGCGTGATGCGGCAAGGCTGCATCACGTCATCCCAGTAGAGGATCAAAGTGGCTCGCAAGACTCCTATCGAGCGCTACCGCAATATCGGTATTAGCGCTCACATCGACGCCGGCAAGACGACGACGACCGAGCGCATTCTGTTTTACACCGGTGTGAACCACAAGATCGGTGAAGTCCACGACGGCGCAGCCACGATGGACTGGATGGAGCAGGAACAGGAACGTGGCATCACGATCACGTCCGCTGCTACCACGGCCTTCTGGAAGGGCATGGGCGGCAACTATCCGGAACACCGCATCAACATCATCGACACCCCGGGCCACGTCGACTTCACGATCGAAGTGGAGCGTTCGATGCGCGTGCTCGACGGCGCGTGCATGGTGTACTGCGCAGTGGGCGGCGTGCAGCCGCAGTCGGAAACGGTGTGGCGTCAGGCGAACAAGTACAAGGTGCCGCGTCTCGCGTTCGTCAACAAGATGGACCGTACCGGCGCGAACTTCTTCAAGGTCTACGACCAGCTCCGTCTGCGCCTGAAGGCGAACCCGGTTCCGGTCGTGGTGCCGATCGGCTCGGAAGAAAACTTCAAGGGCGTGGTCGACCTGATCAAGATGAAGGCGATCATTTGGGACGAGGCGTCGCAAGGCACGAAGTTCGACTACGTCGACATCCCGGCCGAACTCGCCGAGACCTGCAAGGAATGGCGCGAAAAGATGGTCGAAGTGGCTGCCGAAGCCAGCGAAGACCTGATGAACAAGTACCTGGAAGAAGGCGATCTGCCGGAAGCCGACATCGTCAAGGCGCTGCGTGATCGTACGATCGCATGCGAAATCCAGCCGATGCTGTGCGGTACCGCGTTCAAGAACAAGGGCGTGCAGCGTATGCTCGACGCCGTGATCGACTTCCTGCCGTCGCCGGTCGACATCCCGCCGGTCAAGGGCGAGCTCGAGAACG
The DNA here is from genome assembly GCF_020419985.1 of Burkholderia sp. AU32262. NCBI lineage: Bacteria > Pseudomonadati > Pseudomonadota > Betaproteobacteria > Burkholderiales > Burkholderiaceae > Burkholderia > Burkholderia sp. AU32262. The sequence continues at coordinate 1,377 of NZ_JAIZRS010000052.1, read as the reverse complement.
GTGAAGAAGCAGAGCGCAAGGCGTCGGACGACGAGAAGTTCTCGTCGCTCGCGTTCAAGATCATGACCGACCCGTTCGTCGGCCAGCTGATCTTCTTCCGTGTGTACTCGGGCGTCGTCAACTCGGGCGACACGCTGCTGAACTCGACCAAGGGCAAGAAGGAACGCCTCGGCCGTATTCTGCAGATGCACGCGAACCAGCGTGAAGAAATCAAGGAAGTCCGCGCAGGCGACATCGCCGCAGCGGTCGGCCTGAAGGAAGCCACCACGGGCGACACGCTGTGCGACCCGGCGAACCCGATCGTTCTCGAGCGCATGGTGTTCCCGGAGCCGGTGATTTCGCAGGCGGTCGAGCCGAAGACCAAGGCCGACCAGGAAAAGATGGGCCTCGCACTGAACCGTCTGGCTCAGGAAGACCCGTCGTTCCGCGTGCAGACCGACGAAGAGTCGGGCCAGACCATCATTTCGGGCATGGGCGAGCTCCACCTCGAAATTCTGGTCGACCGGATGAAGCGTGAATTCGGCGTGGAAGCGACCGTCGGCAAGCCGCAGGTTGCGTACCGCGAAACGATCCGTTCGACGGCGAAGGATGTCGACGGCAAGTTCGTCAAGCAGTCGGGTGGTCGCGGTCAGTACGGTCACGCGGTCATCACGCTCGAGCCGAACGAACAAGGCAAGGGTTACGAGTTCTTCGACGAGATCAAGGGTGGTGTGATTCCCCGTGAATACATCCCGGCGGTCGACAAGGGTATCCAGGACACGCTGAAGTCGGGCGTGCTGGCCGGCTTCCCGGTCGTCGACGTGAAGGTTCACCTGACGTTCGGTTCGTACCACGACGTCGACTCGAACGAAAACGCGTTCCGCATGGCCGGTTCGATGGCGTTCAAGGAAGCGATGCGCAAGGCGAACCCGGTCGTCCTCGAGCCGATGATGGCTGTCGAAGTCGAGACGCCGGAAGACTACATGGGCAACGTGATGGGCGACCTGTCGGGCCGTCGCGGTATCGTCCAGGGCATGGAAGACATGGTTGGCGGCGGCAAGATCGTGCGCGCCGAAGTGCCGCTGTCGGAAATGTTCGGCTATTCGACGTCGCTGCGCTCGCTGACGCAAGGTCGTGCAACGTACACGATGGAGTTCAAGCACTACGCTGAAGCTCCGCGCAACGTTGCCGAAGCGATCATCAGCGCGAAGTCGAAGTAAATCTGTAGCTCTCAATCGATTATTTTTTGAAAGAAGAGAATCATGGCAAAAGAAAAGTTTGAGCGGACCAAGCCGCACGTGAACGTTGGTACGATTGGTCACGTTGACCACGGCAAGACGACGCTGACGGCAGCGATCACGACGGTTCTGACGAAGAAGTTCGGCGGCGAAGCGAAGG
>NZ_JAIZRS010000051.1:0-18446 GCF_020419985.1 Burkholderia sp. AU32262 | reverse complement strand
TCTCGGCTTCGGTGTCGGGCGTCAGCACGACGAACGGGTATTCGACGCGCCAGTCGGTCGCGTCGGTCACGTGCGACACGCGCGACAGCCCGTCGAAGCGGATGTTGTCCTTCTGCGTGCAGCGGCCAAGCGCCTTGGTTGCGCGGCGGCGCAGCTCGGCCATCTTGTCGAATTCGTCGGCGAACTCGTCGACCGCGCGCTGCGCCGCCGCTTCCAGCATCTCGACGCGCGATGCGCGTTCGCGGCCGGCGGCGTCGTACCATCCGCTCACACTCACCCGACGACGTCTTGCAATTTCGGACAGCCGGTCATGCAGCGTGGCGATCAGGAACGCGCGACGCGTTCGGTTATCGAGCAAGTCGTCCTGCAGATACGGGTTGCGGCGCACGACCCAGATGTCGCCGAGCACTTCGCAGAGCAGCCGCGCCGAGCGGCCCGTGCGGCGCTCGGCGCGCAGTTCGTCGAGCACCGACCACGCCTCTTCGCCGAGCAGGCGGATCACGATCTCGCGATCGGAAAACGACGTGTAGTTATACGGAATATTGCGCGACGGTTCATGTAATCCTGCTATTGCCCGAACACGATCTAGCAAATGTACGCTTGGCAGTCGGGCATTCATTGGCGTCTATGAAATGAATGATGATGCGATCGAGAACCACGCTCGGGAAAGCGGAATCGTATTCGGCAGGCAGCAGGCAAACTAAACGGAAATGGCGGTCCGGACCAGATCGAACGCGCTTTTCAGGATCATCGCCGTGGCTATGCCGATCAATGGAGGCGCAAGCACCCCGGTCACGCACAGCAGGACCCGGCCCGGGACCGGCAAGCCCGGCCGCTTCCATGCGATATAAAGCGCGGCAGGCGGCAGAAAGAGAATCGACAAAATATAGGCTTTGTACGTCAACCCATGACGCGCGACAAATGCCTTGACCTTTTCCTTGAAAGACATTCCCGAACTCTCCTAGATCAATCCCAGACGGCTGACCTTCGCCACCGCCTGCGCCCTGTTCGAAACACGCAGTTTTTCGTACACATTCGTCAGATGAAACTTGACCGTTCTTTCCGACATCGAAAGTATTCGGCCAATTTCCCACGCAGTCTTGCCTTCGACTACCCATTTGATTACATCGGATTCCTTTCTCGTGAACTGAATCCTGTCCAGATCCGCGCAAGCATCCGGCTCGAGGCCTGGTGCGCGTGATTCCACGGCTTCCCGGCTCTGTCTCGCAATCTTCTGGGTCAGTGCTGCATGCAAATGCATGGCAATGAGGCTGACGAGCAACGCCGAATGCAACGTCGTGTCTTCGCACTTCAACTGCAAGACGGTCCGAATGGCCGTCGAATCGCCGGGCGGCGCGCCAATACAAGCGACCACCCCCTGCCCGCGCATGTATGACGCGACATCGTTGACCTGCGCATCGCGTTGCGGCAATTCCCCGTCGAGATCGCGCCAGCGAAAGGTATGATCCTGACGATCCGACAAGGCGAAGCAACTCAAATATCGATCAATGTCGATCCCGGCTCCAAACAGCGTCAGGCCTCGTCGGGTTCCGGCGTCGTTCGCCGCACCATAGCGATATATCAGTCCGTGAGAAGCTGCATCGCCGCTTCCTCCATGCAAAATCAAACACTTGTCGAACGGAATCACGCGTCCGATTTTTTCCGCGAGCTGATCGATCCCCTCGGTCAAACCGTTGGGACGAAGAATCTCGCCAATGATGCGCGAAAAGGTCTCCAATTTTCTGGGCCCTTATTGAAAAGACAAGATTCGTATTCGTTGAGATGCTCCGGCAGCCCAATATCTGCCAAAGCTTCAAGGCCTTACCGGATTGGCAATCCAACGCCACTTCCTTTCTATGCGTAAGCACTGCGACAGTATCCAATGGCAACATCCAGGCAGCCATCGTTCGCGAATCGTGGTTTGAGAACCAGCACTCAGAAGGAATACAAACCAATTACGCAAGACCATTAACATCTGAATTATTTACTTGCCAATGGCTGAAACAGTTCGCCACACGGGCTATATATCTAGACTTCACGCTCTAAACTTGAAGCTGCGCAAGTATATCGGAGGACAGAAGACAGAAACATTACTTGCCGAAAAAAATTTGTAATCAACCTTTCTTTGGCATTACATCGAAAATGTGCGGTTTTATTGCATCGAATCTATTATAAGTCGCATAATATTTCAGCAATTCGACGAACTGCGGCATCTTGTCACAATCCAAACTTGGAAACGCCAGACAACTTTACAAATCGACCGACATCAATTTCAACCCGTCGTATAATTCGATGCATTATTTACATCGTCAGCATCTACGGCAATCAATTACCGTTGCGATAATTCAATAAATGCGGCCGATCAAATCATGCTTCCCGGATGTAGTTATATCTGCCGCGCTCTTGCGACCATCGATCTGCCGAATTAGAAAAATTTACTGACTGCGCAAACTCTCCACCGACGTATCTCGTCGGCATACGATTAGCGCAATCGCGAGCGGTGACCGTCACGGCTTGTGCATCCCCAAAGCGGAATACGCCGTATGAGGGGGTCACGACCACCATGCCGCGCACCGGGTACGGTCGCGGACAAGGAGAGGTCGCCGTCTATGAACGGCAACGCATGCGGACAGTCGGGGAATTCGGCCGGCATTCCGCCGCTGGCGAGACGAGCGGACGTGCCGCGTTCGATGCAATGCCGGCCGGTACTTCGGGAAGTCTGGTGCCCAGTGTGCACCGGTGTACTCATTGGAAACTACGTCGCGTTCACGAATGTCCGTCTTGCGTCCGTTTCGTCATCGCGCGAAGGCGACCTTCGAACTTGTGCAGCAACATCGACGCCGTGGCCGCAAGGCCGATGGCGAGTCCGCTCCATATGCCATAGATGCCGTATCCCAGCAGCACACCGGCCACCCAGGCGACCGGCAGACCGATGACCCAGTATCCGACGATCGATATTCGGAACGAACTCGTTACGTCACCGAGCCCTCGCAAGATGCCAACGCCGATGTTCTGGCTGCAATCGAAGATCTGCAGCAGTGCCGCGATCGTCAGCAGCCCGCCAGCGAGGCGCAGCACTTCGGCACTCGCGGCCACACCGTTATCGAGAAATGGCGCGAGCACGCGGGTGGGCGCAATGAGATACGGAAGCGCAACGACCAGCATGGTCACGACGCCCAGCGCGAGCCCCGTATAACCGAGTCGACGCGCCCCGCGATAGTCGTGCCGTGCACACGCATGGCTGATGCTGATCGACGACGCATGAGACAAGCCGACGGAAATCATGAACACGATGTAGATCACCTGATTCACGATTGTCTGGGCGGCGAGCGCATCGGCGCCGAGCGTCCCGATCACGAGCGTGAGGACGGTAAAGAACGCTGCCTCCGATCCATAGGTTGCCGCAATCGGCAAACCCATCCGCCACGTCCGCGCCAACGTATCGGCATCGGCACGCCAGACGGCGAGCGACAAGTGTTCGGACAGTTCCGGCCGGCGCCTAGCGATCGTCAGGAACGCGATGAAGGAAAGCAGGTACACGCAACTGGTTGCGCACGCAATGCCGATCAGGCCGAGCTTCGGAAATCCGAACCGGCCGAACATCAATGCATAGTCGAGCGCGGCGTTGACGACGATCGATACGATCGTGATCGCCAATAGCGGCCCAGGCCTGCGCAATCCGACGGTATATTGTCGAAGCACCTGAAACCAGAGACACGGCAACATGCCGGGCGCGGCCGCCGCCAGATAGAACGACGCTTGCCGCGCGACGTCGGGGTCCTGACCGAGCCAGACAAGCGGCTTTTCGATGCACAGCATCATCAATGCAAACACGAGTGCCGCGAGCGTCGACAACGCAAAGCCGGACCGCACCAGCCGCATGATTTCCGCATGCGTGTGCTGGCCGTTCGCGAACGCGACGAGGTTGCCGGTTCCCGTCACCAGCCCGGTTCCCATCGTCCGGAACTGGTTGAAGATCGTCAGCGCGAGACCGCCAGCGGCGATCTCGCGCGGGCCAAGCATCCCCATCATGACGATGTCGGTGGTTGTCAGCGCCACCTGTGCGAGCTGCGTGAGAACGAGCGGAGCGGCAAGCGCGCCGATTTGCCTGGCATCGAGCCAGACTTGCCGATGAAGTTTCATACGGCGCGGGAAAATATCGATTCAAGTTCGTGAGCAACCGACTCGTCGAGCAGATTCCGCTCTCGCATCCAGTCGTCGTTGAACACCGTGTCCAGATATTTCTCCCCGCCGTCACAGACCAGGGCCACGAGTGTCGCACCCGCGGGCAGCGAATCGAACATCTTCAACGCATGCCAGATGACACCGCCTGCCGAGCCGCCGACGAGCAGCGACTTCTTGCGTGCGATATGGCGTGCCGTATTGAATGCGGCCGCGTCCGTCACTTTGAAGCCTTCGTCGAGCAACGCATAGTCGACCAACGCGCCGATCTCGGCGCCGGGCGGTGTCCCGGTGCCGGACTGATAATACGGCCCGCCTTCGCCGCCGAAAACGATCGAGCCGACGGGCTCGACGCCGACGACTCGCGGCGCCGGGCCGGTCGCGAGCAGTTCCCGCGCAGTGCCGAACAGCGACCCGCCGGTGCCGACCGAACCGACCAGAAAGTCGATCCGGTCGCCAAGAATGTCGCGCAGTTCATGTGCCAGCCCGCGATAACCGTTACCGTTCGCGGGATTGTTGTGCTGCTCCGTCCAGATGCCGTGCGGATCGTCGGCCGCCATGCGCTTGGCAAGTGCGTCCCGGTCCGCCGTCGCGATCTCGTCGCCGTCGCTCACGTAGACGAGCGCCGCGCCGAAGGCCTGCATCGCACGCAACTTGTCTTTCGATGCGTGACGATCCACGACCGCGGTGAACCGATAGCCGCGCTCGGCCGACAACAGCGCGAGCCCCATGCCCGTATTGCCGGAGGTCGATTCGATCACATGCCCGGCCGGCCGGAGACTCCCGTCCCGTTCGGCTTCGTCGAGCATCTGCCTTGCCATCCGGATCTTGGCGCTGCCGGTCGGATTCGTCGACTCCAGTTTAAGCAGGATGCGCGCGCCGTTGGCGCCGCGAATCAATTCGAACAACGGCGTGCGGCCGACAAGATCCGATACCTTCGACACGATCGCAGGTACGGTGATCGTGGCTTGCTCACCGAGAAAGCGTACATTCATGGTCAGGCTCCCGGAAACTGGAAGAGGCGATCGACGCGCCAACGCGGCCGTGCGCCGTCAAGTGTCAAGACAAGCTTGGGTGGAAGCGGCAGCTCGTGAAACGAAGATTCGTTCGAATCCATCTGGTAGCCGGCCGTGTTTGGGTAGATCAGCAGATCGCCGGGTTCCGGGCGCTGCCCGAATGCGATCTTGCGCCAGGTCAGCATGTCCGAATCGAGGCAGCTCGCCCCGCCGACACAGGCGCGATAAGGCGTGCCCGTGCGCGGCGATCGCGAGGGCTCGCGCGCCGCGCTCAGCAGTTCCGGATCGGGCAGGAATTCGCTGGCGAACCATTGCTCCGAAACGCTGAAGCTCGTGCCATTGACGGTCGCGATGCCATAGTCGCCGCAGTCCTTCACGCCCTGCACGGCAAAGACCGTGAATCCTGCCTGATCCAGCAGTGCACGCCCCGGTTCCAGCATGATTTTCAGGCCATACTCGCGGGCCAGTTCGGCGAGTGTTGCGGACTCCGTGTCGGGAGTGCCCGCCAGGATTGCATCGAGCATCCGCGCGCCGCTGCAGGCAGAGTGATACGGATAGAAGCCGCCGAATACCTTGTTCGCGTGGTAATCGTCCGGCCGGTGTGCGTGCTGGAATGCGCGCCAGTCGCTCTCGCTGGCGTACGACATCGCGAAGCCGCCGCCGATATTGATCGTGTTCGGCGCAAGGCCGAGTTCACGAGCAGCCATGCACGCACGCATCGCCATCGCGGCCTGATTGCAGCGCTCCATCGCGCTGTAACCGGACAGATGAAACGAGAACCCTTCGAGAGCGACCGACGCCTGCATCGCGGCACAGGTCGACAGCGCAACGCGCAGCGCCTCGGCACTCAATCCGAATCGACTATCGCCTCGTGCCGTGGGCGCCATGCGCAACAGAATGCGCGCGGTCCGCCTGGCCTGTCCCGAGATCGCGATCAGCCGATCGAGTTCCTCCTCGCTGTCGATCGCGATCAACGCATCGTGCGAAACCGCGAGCCGCAGCAGCGCCTCCGACTTCGACGGCCCGGATACGCCGATATCGGTCCCGCACACCCCGGCGGCCAACGCTTCCGAGAATTCGCCCGTGCTCGCGACGTCGACGCCGATCCCGGATGCCGCGGCCGCATGCGCGAAGCATCGCGCCTTGTTCGCCTTCTTCGCATAATAGATGCGCCCCGACACCTGGCGATCGTCCAGTACGCGCTGAAATTCGGCGACATTGCGCGCGAAGCGCCCGGGAAACAGGAAATGAACGGGTGCGTCGAAGCCATCGACAAGATCGTGGATCATCGCCTGATGTCCGTCCACGAAATCGCGCAGTAGCGGATCCCACAACGCGGGCAATCGGGGAATATCCGTCACCATAGTTCGACTTCCCGACCGAGCCTTTTCGCCAGCGCGGCATCGGCCAACACGCGCCCGAGCGCGATGTCCGTCACGATCATTCCGCTGTTGAACGCGTAAACGATATCGGTGTCGTTGCGCCGTGCAGGCTTGCGGCCCAGCAGTATGTCCGGCAACTCGGCGTCGACAGCAGGCAGTTTTCCGGCTTCGTCCACGAGATCGGCGCCGGTCACCTGCATTTGCGCCTCGCTCGTCGCGATGCGGTAATCGGCGCAATGCAGCGCGTCAGCATGAATTCCGTATCCGACCAGCAGGGCCAGCGCGCCCGGCTTCAGCGCCGCGTGCCGCACGGCCTCCGATACACCGGCGCCAGCCACGCCCAGCACGATGTCGGCCTCGTTCGCGGAGGCGACGAGATCCTTCGACACTTCGATGTCACGATCCGGGTGAAAGCGCTTCAGCGTATTGCGCACGGCGTCGATTCCCGACTCGTAGTGACCGTGCACGATCACGCGCTCGACGTCCGGCAATGCGGTGAGCAGGAACGGCGCCGCCATCCGCCCCTGCGTGCCCGTGCCGACGATGAGGGCCGTTCGCGCCCGCGGCGCCGCCGCGCGCGCGATCAGGGCCGACACCGCCGGCGTGCGCAGCGACCCGACCAGGCTGCCGTCCATCAGCGCGACAGGCAGGCCCGTTTCGTCGTCGAACAGCAACAACGTCGTGTAGTACTTCTGAAGTTCGCGGTTATGTTCCGGATCGAACTTATACGACGTCTTGAAACCGACCGTTCTGCGTCCACCGTCTCGACCCAGCATCGAGTACGCGACAGAATGCTTGTCCGCCGGCTGGCTCATCAGCTTGCGCGGATTGTCGGATTCGCCGGTGCCGAGGCCAAGGTATGCCCGTTCGACGGCTTCGAGCACCATCGATGGGTCGTAGTCGAGTTCGTCGATCGTGCGCTTGCCAAGCACCAGGAGTTTCGAGGGTTGCGTCGCGAGCCGCGGCCGAATGTCCGCGTCGGGTTTGGCGTCATCTGCCATCGTGGATATCATCGTATTCACTCGTGTCTCACCGAATTTCACGTATCGAAGGGGCCTGCCGCATGCATCGTGCAGGTTGACTTGAACACGGATGTAACGGGGCGACGCCGGTGGACCGGATCGCCTCGTCGCCGCGCCATTCATCGTGTGCAATGGGTTTCGACATCGGCCATGAATCGGACGGATCGATCCCGTCGAAAAGAGTCATTTGTTTCCCTCGTGTGAAATCCGGCACTCACCTGTCTGACATCAGGCGAATACGCCGCTTTCGGTGTCGACGACCGATGCACCGCGTGGTGCATTTCGCGGTCGTCTTCTCTCGATATTGTTCGGTGGAGATGAATCGGATGTGTCGGTCGACTGGCGACACGTTCCATTACCGCGGGTGCTTCATGCTTAGCGGCGTATTCATCATGCGATCTCGTTTCTCGAAGGTCGGATTAAAGGTAATAAAAAAGTAATTCACAACCGTTTCATTTTTCATCGAACCCACTCTTATAATTTCGCAATCCGAATCAATTGAATTATAAAATGCGTCATTGGCGTCAATTCGAACCACAAGATGACTCGCAATTGACGCTGATCAAGTAATCATCGCTTCGATAACGAAAATACCGTGCTTCGCCTGCGGTTCATCAGGCACGGGCTGACGAGTTCAGAAAATTCGGCGGGATTCTCCCAACGTCGGCATAGCCTGCTTTGCAGGCGGCCCCCAGGTCACATCAATCTGAAACCCCATCAACGTCGAGGGTGGCGGCCGACAGAGAATAGAAATCGCTCGTATTTATAAACCAGCCACCACTTTTCTTGCAAACACTTTATTCAATCATTTCAAATACCTTTACGGCGATCGTCATTGAGCCATGAAAGTGAAAATTGCGAGCGATAGCTGCTTGATAGCAGCATCGAAAGGCCCGGCTTGCGCGCCGACATCAGGTTGCTGCGCCCGTCAATGTGCGGCCCGGGCATCCAAGCGTGAAGAGATACGGAAACACCGCACAAGGCGGGCTCATCCATTCCACGGCGCTCCGATGTCACTCAACATGCCGCCTGGACGATAGGCCCCTTGAAGTCGCCAAAGCGCCCCGCATCGGGGGCCGCCGAAATGTTCGGGGTGGATACGCCGTTCCGGTGTCCCCGGCCCGATGGCCGTCTCCTTTCGGCGTCGAGTTCAGTCGAGCGCCCACTTTTTTATTTCTGTCATCCTAATCAATATCGATGCACTCATGCTGCCGTGTTTCGACATGAGACACCGCGCACGACACATCGCGTTTCCCCAATAGAAAAGCCCGGCCCGCATCGAAGCGGGCCGGGCCGTGACGCGATGCGTGCTACTTGTTACAGCGCGCCGCCTTGCGCCGACGCCGAGCCCTTCACGCCAACCGACGCGCCGCCCTGCACCGAGTTCGTCGCGCCTTCGAGCACCTCGCCGGCCTTCGCCTTCGCGCCGCCGGCGACGTCGCCCGCGGTCGACACCGCGCCTTGTGCATGGCTCTTCGCCGAGCCCGCGACGCGCTTCACGTGCGACTTCGTCGTGTGGACGGCCGACGCCGTCGCATCCTTCGTCGCGCCGGCCGCGGAACCGACCGCCTGCGTCGCGCCGCCGACCGCCGCGCCGGCTGCCGAGCCCACGCCGCCGACCGTCTTGCCGACGCCGTTCAGCGCGCCGCCGACGACATCGCCCGCGCCCGAACCCGAACCTGCCGCATTCGCGCCGCCGCCGGCCTGCACACCCACGCCGCCGCCGAGCAGCGGCGTCTGGACCTGGGCGCCGACGCCTGCGGAACCCTGCGCACCGGTCTGGGCCGTCTGTGCGAATGCAGCCGAAGTCGCCATCGCCGTCAGAGCGGCACCCAGCAGAATCGTGCGAATCGTGTTCATGGTCATTCTCCCCAAAGACGTTGTTGCTGCGGGCCGCCTTCGTGCGGCTTGTCGCATGCCTCGCCGCGACATGCGGCAGGTGGGGCTAATGTAGCGGCGGCGGCGTGCAAAACGATCGAATTGCGGGGACTGTTACTTCCGTTGCAAATGCTGACGATTGACTCACACTGTTTGACAATCGGAGGGTTGCGGCGGGGCGGCCGCCCTATTCGACGATGGACGGGCGCGGCCCGGGCCGGCAGACGTGCTTCATGCCGGCCGCCTCATCTGCATTCCGAAGGATGAGGATCGCGTGGCCGTCGATGCGGCCGCGTCACGATGCACGGCCCCGGCCGCTAACGAGCGGACCGGGGCCGTGCGTACGCTGCCCGGCTACGGCCGGAACGTATCGCCGAGCACGATGCCTTCGCGACGCGGATCGGTGCCGCCCTGCAACGCGGGCGACTGGCCGACCGTCACGCGCATCACCGTGTTGACGCCGCTCGCCTGAGCGGACGTCGATACCTTGTGCCCGAGCGCGAGCAGCCCCGTGATCAGCGGATCGTTCGCGCCGCTGTTCGCCGGGTTGACGTTCGGATGCTCGCCGCCGATCGTGGTCGTCGGGCTGTTGCTCGCGCCGAAATCGACGAGCCCCGCCGACTGCTGCGCATCGAGCCCCCAGTCAAGCGCGCCAACCAGCGTCTTGACCACGTATTGCGGAATCGTGCCGCCGCCCGGCGAACCGGTCGCCATCACGAAGTCGCCGCGCGAGCCGTCGGCAGCCTGCCCGAACACGATCGTCGGCGCCATCGAGCTGCGCGGCCGCTTGCCCGGCTGCAGGCGGTTCGCGACCGGATTGCCGGACGTGTCGAGCGGGTTCGCGGAGAAGTCGGTCAACTGGTTGTTCAGCAGGAAGCCGTTGGTCATGTGAAACGAGCCCATGCTCGATTCGACCGTCGTCGTCGCGCTCAGCACGTTGCCGTCGCCATCCACGATCGTGAACTGGTTCGTGCCGTGCTCGATCAGCGTCGTGTCGACGCCGAGCGGCACGGCACCGAGATTGCCGGGCTGCGCGGTGCCCATGCTCTTGGCCGGGTCGATCAGCGCCGCGCGCGATTTCAGGTACGGCTTGTTCAGCAACGTGTTCCACGTGCCGCCCGGCAGCGGCACGAAGTCGGTATCGGCCACGTACTTGTCGCGGTCGGCATACGCGAGCCGTTCGGCTTCGGTAATGAGATGAACGCCCGCGACGGTCGGCTTGCCGCCTTCGAGATCGATCGCCGTCGGTTTCAGCGACTTCAGGTCATAGTTCTCGAGGATGCCGAGCGCCGATGCGACCGCGATGCCGCCCGACGACGGCGGCGGCATCCCGCAAACCCAGTAACTGCGATAGGTCGTGCACACCGGGTCGCGGCGCTTCGCCTGATATGCGGCAAGGTCGGCGACGGTCGTCTTGCCCGGCGTGAGCGTCGAGCCGTCCGCGCCCTTCGTCGCGGCGATCTTCGCGACGATGTCCTGCGCGATCTGCCCCGTATACAGCGCATTCGCGCCCGACTGCGCCATCAGCGACAGCGTGCGCGCGTAGGCCGGATTCTTCAGAACGGTGCCGAGCGTCTTCGGCGAACCATCGGCGTTCAGGAAATACGCGGCGGCTTCGGGGTCGCGCTTCAGGTTCGCGGCATTCGCGGCGATCGCGTCGGCCAGCCGGCCGCCGATCGGGAAACCGTTGGTCGCGAGCGTAATCGCATCGCCGAACAGGCTCTGCCACGGCAAGCGGCCGTGATCCTGTTGCAGCGCCTCGATGAGCCGCGGCACGCCGATCGTGCCGATCGAGCGGCCGCTCGCGCGCGCGCTCGGCAGCGGCGCCGAATGATCGGTGGCGTCATCGACGTAGCGCAGGTAGTTCTCGGTCGCGGCGGCCGGCGCGGTTTCGCGGCCGTCGTATGCCTGCAGCGTCTTGCCGCGCGCATCGTAGTAGAGCAGCACGCCGCCCGAGCCGAGGCCCGTCGCCTCGGGCACCGTCAGGCCGAGCACGGCCTGCACGGCGACCGCCGCGTCAGCGGCCGTGCCGCCCTTCTTCAACACCGCGCAACCGGCCGCGCTCGCGTACGCGTTCGACGTGGCTACGAGGTACGTTTTCGCATAGACGGGCTTCATCCCGGTGCGATAGCCCGACGACGCTTCCGGCAGCGACGGGTCGCCCGGCTGGTTCGAGCCCACCACGACCGTCGCGCCGCTGTTGTCGACCGCGAGGCAGCTCGCATCGGCGGAAGGCGCGGTCGTGCGGGCCGCCTCGTTCTCGACGTCGCCGCCACAGGCGGTCAGCAAGGCTGCCGCGAGCAACGCGGACGCATACGGAAAAATCGCTGTTCTGTGCATTGTCTGCCGATGTTCCTGTCGATCGTTGCGATGGGCATCCTGTTGCCGGCAACCGCCTCGGTGCCCGGGCAACGTGTTCGATACTCGCACGGACAAAATTTTTCCGGCAATAGGGAAATCACGTCACGCAGCCGAAAGTTGTGTACGCAACGTCACCGAACCGGCATGCGGTTTTGCCTGCTGCATCGCAATGCGGCTTACATCGCGACGCAAATGGCGTTCGCCGTGCTCGCGCGGCCGGGCAGGCAAGCCCACGCCGGCGCGGCTGCGGCGCCTTCGCCCGACGCGCGGCAGCCGCGCCATTGCGCACGCTGCCCGCGCTTGACAACGCCTGCGTTCTTGCCTGAAGCTCGGCTTCCTCGCACGGCTGGTCGCGTTCATGCCGGCCGGCGGCTAATGGTCAGGAATCCGGATATCGATGCAATGGAACTGCGTACCGGATACGTTCCGCGTCTTCATCACGCTGTTGCGCGTGCTCGTTTGCCTGACGATGAACGATGACGACATCGACGGCACGCGTACCGCGGCCTGACGGGTCGGCATCGCCGCGCTCCGCCCTGGCATCCGGACGATTGCCGGCGTCACCGCGTCCGGCTATAAAACGGAGATGGACACGACTCGCTGGATTCACGACCCCGTCGGCGCGTTTCGCGCCTGGCAGGAAACCACTGCGGCCGGCGCCGGCCGCCGGCCGTTCGCGCCGCGCTCGGTCGTGCAGCACGTCGCGATGTTCGAGCGATTCCTGCGCCACCTGAGCGCACATCGCGTGTCGCTCGCGACATTCGGGCCCGACCACGTCGCAGCCTTCCTCGCCGAACTCGACCGCACCTGCGCGCCCGGCACGTCGACGCGCGTGCGCTATGCGAAGCTGATCGACCGGCTCGGCCGGCATCTGGTCGACACCGGTGTGCGGACGATCCATCCGGCCGGCCGATCGACGCGCGATCTCGCATGGCCGGACGGCGAGCCCGAGCCCTGCTACCTGCCGCCCGATGCCGACGCGGCGCTGCAGCGCCATGTGCAGCCTCGAGCGAACGACACGCCGGCCGACTGCCGGAATCGCGCGATCGTCGCGCTGCTGCTCGCGAGCGGCATCACGTCGGCCGAGATCCGCGCGGCGACAGGCGACGCACTCGATCTCGACGCGCGGCCAGCGGCGTTGTCGGTGCCGCGCGATCGCGCGCGGCCGGCGCGCCGGATCGCGCTCGCCGCGTTCGCGGTGGCGCCGCTCGCCGCATGGCTCGCGCACTCGACCGACGTGCCGCCGTCGGCGCGGCTGTTTCCCGCGCCGCGCGGGGGAGCGATGAACGACATGTTCCTGCTGCTGGTCGTACGTGACGCGCTGAACGCGATCGGCTTTCGCGCAGCGGACATGAGCCCGCGCATACTCCGCAATACCTATGCGCGCCGCCAGTTGCTCGCCGGCCACGCGCATGCCGATGTCACGGCGATGCTCGGCCTCGCCAGCATGCGAACGGTCACGCGCATCCGGCAGACGCTGCCGCCCGATGCGGCCGCGGATCGCGCCGCTCACGAGCGCTGAACGCGCGCCGCCGGCGCGGATCGTGTTCCTCCCGGTTCGCTATTCGCCCGGCCTCGACTGGACCAGCCGCAGAATCCGCGTGTCGTACGGCGCTTGCATCACTTCCGCGATACGGATACTGGACGCGGCCGGATGCAGCGGATTCAACAGGAAGTTATGGGCGTGCGGCACGACGACGCTCGGCACGCGCAGCAGCGCGCTCGGCTGCGTGTGCAGCCACTCGGTGCCGGCGCTGCGGGTCCAGTCGACGTTCGTTCGCCAGTCCTCTGGCGCATCGCCTTCGGCGATTTCGGCCACGTCCACGGAATCGGGCACCTCGATACGCAGCAACTGGTAGCCGCTCGGCAATTGCGCGACGGTCGCGATTTCGAAATGAACCAGCGTCTCGAGCAACGCGAGCGCCGGATGCTCGGCGAGATACACAACCGGCTGCCCGGCGAAATGCCAGCGCCCACCGGCCCGCAACCCGCCGACGCCTTTCAGGTCGGCGTAATTGCTGATCCGCCACAGCGTCGTCAAGCGAAATACCCCTCGTCGATCTGCGTGAGGGCCTCTTCGACGAGCCGCGCGCCATGCTCGGTGCTCGCCATGTCGAGCGACGTGCGGCCGCCGAAGCGCTGGAGCCCGTTGCGCAGCCACGCCATCGCCTTGTCCTGGTCGCCGAACGTGGCTGTCGCCTGCGCGACGATGCGTGCGAGACGAATCGCCTTGTCCGACTCTTCCGGCGACAGGCGTTCGTGCGCCTGGCGACGATGGCTCAGCGTGCGGCGCGGGATGATGAAGGCCAGCTCGTCCGATTTCAGCCCGCGCTCGGACAGGCGATCGATCACCGACACGTCGACGCGCGCGCTCGCCAGTTCGGCCAGATCCGCGCCCGAGCGAACGCGGATCGCCAGCAGCTGTTCGAGAATCGTGAATTCGGCCTGACGCGGATGGGCGACGCCCGAAGGATGAAAAGCGATGGTGCTCATGACCTGTCTCCGGCAATTTGCCCAACCATTATAGGCGTTTTGCCGGATGCTTGCGGACGGCCGAGCATCGGGGTTTGCCCGTCGGGCTGGCAGGCCGGTATTCGGGGACACGCGAATCGGAGATTCGCCTCGGAGAGCGCGTACACAAATTCAGTATATAAAATTCACGCGCCTGATTACCCGAAGTTGTCACGTAACAATTTTCCGGCTTCCGGCGGTAATACGCGAGTCGAACGAACGCCCCTTGTCCCCCGGGTTCGGCCAAGGCCGCGAGGGTGGCGTCGGCGCCGAATGCGCCGTACGCCCGGCAGTCGATCAACGTCGGCCGAGGCGCGGCCACCCTCCCCCGCTCAGCCGGCCCATGCGGACGCCCGAATCACGCTGCAGAAGTTGCCCGCACGGAAATGCGGATCCTTGTCCGCGAGCACGTCGGCCTTTACGTTGCCGAACGTCGTGCCGGGCTTGTGCTTGATGCCGTCGTAGAACGCCTGAATGATGTCTTCCTTGAAATGCGGCGTGCGCGGATGCGCGCGCACGACCGCTTCCCGCTCGACGTCGCTGTATTCCGGGTAAGCGAGGCCCAGTACGTCCATTTCGACGCCCGCCGTGACCAGCGCGACGACAGGATGCATGTGTTGCGGAATGCCGGGCGTGGTATGCAGTGCGATCGACGTCCACACGACGTCGATGTCCTGTTGCGATATCCCGTGGCCCTTCAGAAAATCGCGGGCGGCATTGGCACCGTCCACTTCAAAGCGCTCGCATGCGCTGCTGTGCCGGTGCGTGAGCCCCATGTCATGGAACATGCAGCCGCAATAGAGCAGCTCGGGATCGTAGTCGAGCCCGCGGCGCCGGCCCGCCAGCGCCGCGAAATAAAACACGCGGCTCGAGTGATGGAACAACAGCTCGGACTCGGTATCGCGCACGAGTTCGGTAATCTCGCGCGTCAGTCGCGTAGCGGGAAGGGTAATGCCGGCAACACTCACAGTCATGGTCGACCTCCGTGGAAGATACCCTCGATTCTCCGGAGTCCGACGTATGTCTTAAATAGACATGTCACGACAAATTCTGCCATTTTGCGCGATCGACGGACACGACGCCTGCACGGCGAATGCGGCGCCCCTATACTGCTGCGCATCACGTTCGATACAACACGCAACGATCATGCCGAAGGTCGTGGGTATTTTCGCCGTTCCGGGCGTTCAGCTGCTCGACGTCTCCGCGCCGCTCGACGTGTTCGCGCAGGCGAACGCCGAATGCGGGAAACCGTTCTATGCGTTGCGGATCATCGCGGCCGGGCCAGGCCCGATCCGCAGTTCGTCCGGTGCGCGGTTGCTGCCCGACTGGATCGCGCCCGACATCCCCGAGCGCATCGACACGCTGCTGGTCGCCGGCGCGCCGAACGCCGGCCAGATCGCGCTGCGCACCGACCTCCTCGCGTGGCTGCGCGCGGCGGCCGTGCAAAGCAGGCGCTACGGCTCGATCTGCACCGGCGCGTTCCTCCTCGCGGCCACCGGCCTGCTGAAAGGGCGTCACCTGACCACGCACTGGGCCGCTGCCGACGCGCTCGCGCAGGCGTATCCGTCGCTCGCGGTCGACGCCGACGCGCTGTACGTGCGCGACGGCAAGCTGCGCACCGGCGCCGGCGTCACGGCCGGGCTGGATCTGGCGCTCGCACTGGTCGAGGAGGATCTCGGCCGCGAGATCGCGCGGCGGGTCGCCGCGCAACTGGTGATGTTCTTCAAGCGCCCGGGCGGGCAACTCCAGTTCAGCCGCAAGGGCGAAGCGCGCCCCGCCGGGCGTTCGGTGTTGCAGGAGGTCCAGCGCTGGATCGCGGCGCATCCCGAGCTCGAGCATTCGGTGGCCGAGATGGCGAAGCATGCGGGCATGAGCGCGCGCCATTTCGCGCGGTTGTTCCGCGCGGAGGTCGGCATGACGCCGGCCGCGTGGGTCGAGATGACGCGCATCTCGGCCGCCCGCCGGTTGCTCGAGAACGGCCACGACACGCCGAAGCAGGTCGCCGCGAAATGCGGCTTCGCGAACGTCGATACGCTCAGGCGAGCGTTCACCCGGCATGTCGGCATCACGCCGGCCGAATACCGGAAACGGCAGGCGACCCTGGCGGCGTGATGCGAAACGGGCAATGCCGACGGCCTCGCAAAAATAATTCGGAATGCGATTCAACTGCCCCTCTCGCGTCTGTCGCGCCGATCGACTCGATCGCCTGAAGGCCCCGCTCGTGCTCCGGCACGCCGGCAATATTCAGACGAAACGCCATGCCGCGCGAATCGTTTACCCAGTTGCAATAATGATTCGCTGCAACGCGTATTTCCGACCGGTAACGCGATCGTTACGATGCAATCAACCGCTGAACGCAACGAGCGAAGCGCGAAATCAACAGAACCGGAGGTCACCATGAAGTCGTTCATCACCGCTGTCGTCGCCGCAACTGCCCTGTCCGCGTCGTACGGCGCATTCGCGCAATCGAACCCGTCGGGCTCGCTCACGCGTGCCCAGGTGCGTGCGGAACTCGTTCAGCTCGAACAGGCCGGCTACAAGCCCGAAGCATCCGATCCGTATTACCCGCGTGCACTGCAGGCCGCCCAGGCCCGCGTGACGAACGCCGATGAAACCGGCTACGGCGCGCAAGCAGCCGCCGGCGCGCGTGCCGGCCGCGCGATCGCGGTCAAGCAGGAAGGCCGCGACTCGATCTATTTCGGCCAGTAAGCCGGATACGCGCCCGCGTATTCACGGCGTACTCGCGCCGTATTCCGATACGCACGTCGTACACGCGACACCCCGCTCCCGTTCACCGGGGCGGGGTGTTTGCTTTCCGGTCGTCCGCTTCCGTCCCCCGGTCGCGCGACGCGGTACCGTTCACGCAGGCGTCCGGTGTTTGCGCATAGAATGGCCCGTGGTCGGCGCCGGCCGGAATGAACGCGAGCGGTATCACGACGCCCGCTGGCCGGCCCGATGTCGCACTCGGCGCATTTTTCGAAAAGGAGCGGTTTCATGTCTCAAACATCCGGTTCCACGATCACGTTTCGCCGCCCGGACGGTCAGGAGCTGCAGGGCTATCTCGCCACGCCGGCACGGACCGAAGGCGCGCCCGCGGTCGTCGTCATCCAGGAATGGTGGGGGTTGAACGACCAGATCCGCGGCGTCGCGGATCGTCTCGCGCGCTGCGGCTACTTCGCGCTCGTGCCCGACCTGTATCGCGGCAAGTCGACCGTCGAGGAGGAAGAAGCACACCACTTGATGACCGGCCTCGATTTCGGCGACGCCGCGTCGCAGGACATTCCCGGCGCGGTCGCGTACCTGAAGACGCTCGCGCCGCGTGTCGCGGTGACGGGCTACTGCATGGGCGGCGCCCTCACGCTGCTGTCGCTGCAGTATGCCGAAGCCGACGCCGGCGTCACGTGGTACGGTCTGCCGCCGCTCGACTACCTCGACCCGGCCAAGCTCAAGGTGCCGCTGATGGGCCACTGGGCGACGCAGGATGCGTTCTTCACGATCGACCAGGTCGACGCACTGGAAAAGAAGCTGACCGATGCGAACGTCGGTTTCGAATTCCACCGCTATCTCGCGCACCATGCGTTCGCGAACGAGACGGCCGTCGGCCCCGGGCGCATCGCCGGCACGCAGTTCGATCCGGTGTGGTCGCAGATGGCGTGGGATCGCACGCTCACGTTCTTCGGCCGGACACTCTGGACGAAGCAAGCGTAACGTCATGCCGCGCCTCGCACGGGCGACGGTACACAACACAACGCCACGGACTTTCGTCCGTGGCGTTCTCGTTTCCGCATACAGCCGGTTCGACACGCAAGCGCGGCAAACCGCGCTCGCCCTTCTCCATGCTTACCCGTTCGCCGCTGCCGACGCAGGCGCCGGCGCGGCCGCCTTGTCGTAGTCGACCGGCGCATCCGGCGCGCGCGGCGCTTCGCCGGCACGCTGGATCCACCCGCCGCCGAGCGCGCGGTACAGGTCGACCAGGTTCGTCCAGCGGGCCAGACGCGCGCTGATCAGCGACTGCTGCGCCGAGTACAGATCCGTCTGCGCGGTCAGCACCGACAGGTAGCTGTCGACGCCGTTCTTGTACCGCAGGTCCGACA
>NZ_JAIZRS010000050.1:0-20276 GCF_020419985.1 Burkholderia sp. AU32262 | reverse complement strand
GCGCTACATCCACTACTACAACCACGAACGCATCAAGCTCAAGTTGAAAGGGCTGAGTCCCGTGCAATACAGGACTCAGCCCTTGGGCGCCTAGCCTTTAACTGTCCAACTTTGCGGGGTCAGTTCATTGCGGTCCTTTTTCGCTTCTGCCCGCTTTGTCCAAACAACTGAAAAAGATCGGTGGCGTGTCGGTGCCTCACTCCATCCACACGTCTTCATAGCCGGCATCGTCGATGATGAAGCGTGCGCCGGCCGGCAACCATAGATATGGTAGAACCGATGGCAGATAGGTCGACAGGTGCGCCGCATGCAACGGCTGATAGAAGTCGGCGGCGTCGGAATATTCGCCGCAATGAAAGAACCATCCGACGTTGTCGCCTTCGGACCGTCCGACGCGCGTGCCGTAGACGGGCATGCGCCCGAGCGTCGACATCGCGACGGCAACCATGTCTTCAGGTTCGACGGCATGCAGGCCGTAGCGTGCGCAAACGGCGTCCTGTTGTGCGCGCAGCGCTGCCAGATCGTCCGCCATGTTCATGTCCTTCCCCTCGCGCGGAGGGTCAGCCGGCTTGCCAGCATAACCGCGGATCGGCGCCGCCAGTCGATACAAAATAGGCTGCCGCCTGCGTCGCCGTCGCGAGGTCGACGCACTGTCGCGCCGGATAGCGGCCTCGCTGGCCGCCCGCCACGAGTTCGACCGTTTCGTCCGCCGACACTCCGGGCGTCGTCAGGTTCAGTAATGCGGCATCGATCTCCGATGCGATGAAGACGACGTATCGGCCGTCGTGGCCGCCGCCAATCGTCATCACCGTTGCATCGCTCGCGTCGAAGGCGACGGTCGAGCGATCGCGGCCGTTCAGTCGTTCGACGGCCGCGATCGCTTGCGCAGGGTCGTCGCACGGCGCTTCCGTCACGTGTGAACGGTTGCCGATGGTTGTTTCCTCGATCGCTGTCGTCGTTCGCATTCGCTATGCGTGGCGTCAAAACAGGATAAATGCGTCGTTCTCGACGTAGAAGACAAACGCGTCGAGCAATTGCGCGACGCTCGGCTCGTCGACCTGATCGTGTGCGTTGATCACGATGTCCTCGATCGTCGCGCTGTCCAGCGTGACTTTCCAGCCGGGCTGGGCCGCCATGGCAGGCGCAACCTCTGCTTTCGCGTAATCGACGTCTTCGAAAAACGCCCCCCTCGGTATCGAGCGCCCACGGCATCGGCGGCAGGTAAAGCCACCCGGAGAAATCGCCGGGGCGTTCGAGAATATGTTGTAGCGACACTTCGGTCGGGGAGTCGATCGACATGGGTATTGCGGTGGTATCCGGATGATTGCGTTGCATCGGCCGCGAGAACCTCACGGCAGGCCGTGATTATGCCAATTTCAAGCGAGCGCGATCGGCAGGCTTCCGTTGCAGGCGGGTGGGGGTGTGTGCTGCATGTGGATCGAAAATACGGTCGGGTCAACCGTCTGACGAGCCCATGCCAGCTATATCTGGCTGCCGGAGATTCACAATATCGCAATACCTATTTCCCAAACCGGTCAGGCAATTCTGCTCTGATACTCGCCAAAACACTTGGCGCAAACAGCGGCAAGCTTGCCGAAGACAGCCGCATGCCGCTCCTCGAAATCCGGCCCAAATGACGCATCACCAGGCTCTGGCAGACTGAACTGTTTCGCCACCTCCGTCGAGACGAAGTACGAAATGTCGGGGCGTCCGTCTCCCAGCCAGTCGATGTCATAACGGAGCATTTCCAGGCGCCCCGCATCCGTTTTCATGTCGGCCGCGATATCGCTTGAAACGTGTATCAGATCGGTCGCGCCATGCGATTTACACAGTATCGTGCCCATGTTTCGTCTCATTGACGTTTTCCATTCGTTGCCCAATATCGCGGAGAGCATTTTCAACATTGCCTCCTCTTCTCAACGCCCTTAAGCACTTGATATATCAACATTATCATTGTCCGTGCCATGGATGTGCGCGCTAGCGTGGTAGGTTCCATCAGCCCGCGCAGCTATCGAGCGCAGGCCGCAGGGTCATAAGGCCGAGTTTCGGTGAACTCGATTATTTCCCGGGTCAGATTCAGCCTTTCACCGCGTTGACTCATCGTCAGCACCTACATGAGCAATTGATTGCCCTTCCGCTCGGCGTCGACTTCCCCTGATCGATGTCCGCCTTGGTCGATAGGTAGTGAGGCAAATCCCAAACCTCGCCATCGTTCATTTTGGGGTGGATACGATTCACTGCTCCAGAATCGTCATATGTCCCCGCCCAAACGCGGACTTGGCCTGTGGTAGGGCTCCATTCAATAACGTGCGATCGCCCTCTCGTTAGCCCTTGCGTTATTGCCAACGCTTCTTTGTCGTAATATCCAATACGGCCGTCCGGTATCCATGCGTCGACAGAGGACGGTTGCAGAAGAGACAATTCCCTCACTACAGCATCGTTTTGCGAACCTGAACGTCGTCGGCAATGACCGTTAATAGCGGTTCGTCGGTCCACGCGGAAACAAAGCTGAACTCCCGGAACCCACCGACCGGCTCCTCCACCGCGGTGCATACTTCAGAGAGAAATGAACTCGCGGAGTTTTCCGCTAAATGAGACAAATCCTGCCCCTCTGGTGAAAATGCCTTCATCCCAAGGACACCATGGAACATCACATCAAAAGCTCCCTGATCAGTTTTAACTGAGACGACCAGGCCGTTCCCTCGGTAAGAGAATGCTTGGACCTGACCATCCGCGACAAAAATTTCGCTAGCTTTCACTTTTACCCTCCCGGAAAATTTTCCCCCGGAATGAAGCCAGTGCCACTCCCTGGCGTATAACCATCCGGTTTTGATTTACTTATAGCTCCTCGACGCGCGGCTTACCCCCAGCTTAGACCATCTGGCTTCGTTTCAACATGGTAATGCTCGCCATGATGACGTGGATTGAAGCCCCGCGAACATGGGCACAACCCTTCGGGATGGCTTTCATAGCGAATACGTGTGTTGCTATTGGGGAACCACGTATATCGAGGCGGTCCATCCGGCGTCGCGCCAATCTTAGGATCGACACCCAGGACTTTGGTCATACGATGATGTTGCTCGCCGGATCGAACGCGAACCGTTCCTTCGCGATGGGACTGATCGCCTCGATCAGCCGTCCGACCGGATCGTACCGATAGTCGGTCCCGCCCTTGCGGCTGTCCTCGATTCGCGACAACTGCCCCGCCGCGTCATAGCGATACCGCCGCTCGGCAAGCGGCGCAGGTGACGGCGATCGCTGGATCGTCTGCTGCAACACGCGGCCGGCCGGATCATAGTGCGTGCGCTGCCCAACCTTGCTCGACAACACGCGCCGTCTCGCGATGAAGATCGTCACGCTCGATCTGCACGCGCTCCTCGCCATCGAGCAGCATTCCGTGCACATGCCCCGAGCCATACATCAACCAGTCGACCACATGCCCGTCCGGCCGAACGGTACGCCGCCGGTTGCCGAGTTCATCGTATTCGTGATGCCAAACGTAGCTGCGCCGGTCGCCGGTTTCGGTGGCATTTATCCTGATCCAATCCTCGTCGTCACGCTCAATGTTGATGTCGGTCGGCCTCCTGACTGAAGCGCCACCGGCCAAGCCGATCGGGTTCTTGCTGACAAATCGACCGGTGTTAGGATCATAGTGCCTATGCCGGTTATAGATCGTTACCCGTTATGTGGCCGTCGCGGATGGCGGTCAATCCGGCAACGAGATCGCTTGCCAGCGATTTGACTTCATCCTCAGCTAGCGCACCGAGCGGCACGACAACGAAACGTTCGTCCCCTCGGAGATCCAGAGCAAAGCAGTAGTCCCCACCGTCCGTACCGATGCCCACAAAGTCCCGGCCCATGCGTGCCGTGATCGAATACAAGGCATTCAGTTCGATGACCTGCTCAACGGTCCACATGGACAGATAGAGGTCACCAACGTCGCCCTCGCCCCCATCCGACCACGCAAGGAAGGCCTTATAGCTCAATGGAAGCAGAACGCCTAGTGTCTTTTCCAGGCTAGCGATTTCTGCGAGGGTGGAGGGAGCGCGTCTGTGAAAGTCGACGCCCAGCAACGCTGTGAAATCCGTCATTTGATGGCTCCGAGTTTGTCGAAGTACTTGTACGCCTTCTTCAAGGCACGCTTACGGCAGTCGTCCGATATCCCCGCAGCCCGCATATCTTGCGACGAATAGTTGAATTGATCCTGAATGCTAGTAGCCCACGGGTCCTGTCCTGCAGCCGTCATTGCGTCGCGGCGTGCGTTCTGGCTGTCGCTGATCGCTTTGTGGATCGGGTTTTGTGGGATGAGAATTGCAGGAGCTTCTCGATAGTTGTACCCATCGATTTCGTTCGCCTTAGCCCAACGATCCTGAATGATGTGGTGGCTCTGATAGCCAGACGGCCGGGGGCTCGGTTGATTACCGTGTGGCTCAACGCCACATGGGCACCCGCATCGCTTCGCGAGACCAAGTGGATCAATCCAGCCCGCAGGGTTCGGCGCGTATTGATAGACGTTTATCCCGCCCACCAGCCCGATTGGATCTTCGCTGACGAATCGGCCGCTGTTCGGGTCATAGTACCGGTGTCGGTTATAGTGCAGTCCCGTTTCCGCATCAACTTGCTGCCCCTGAAACCGCAACGGATTCTTAGGCGCGATCCCCGCCGCCTTCGACGCCCGCGCAATCACCTCCCGCGCTTCGCCCCACGCCTTGTACGACGCTTCCCACACAACGTCGCCGTCGTCGTCCGTCAGCAACTGCGGCGTACCGATCTGATCGCAGTGGTAATAGAACACCGCCGCGTCACTCCGCCGCTCCGGCACCTTCTGCAGCGGATCCTCCTCCGGCACATAGCGGTCGGTACTCTTCCACTCCGGCGTCGCGATCCCATCGACGGGCTCCGCCACATACTGCGCCAGCGGCACGAACGTCCCCGGCTCGTAGAGATAATGCGTGCCACGCTCGCCATCACTCTCGTACGCCAGCGTGTCACCGTCCCACCCGAACACCGTCCGCGCGCCGTTCACCTCCTTCGCAATACGGCGCCCGAACGCGTCATAGAAATACCGCGCCTGACTCTGCCGCGACGTCTCGGCAACCCGCGCGCGCAGCAAGCGATTGAACTCATCCCACTCGTATTCCTGCTCACCCGCCGGCGTACGCTTACGCACCAGATTCCCGCGCGCGTCGTACTCGAAGTGCATCCCCGCATACGCCTTCAGCAGGTTCCCGAGCACCTTCGGCACCTCGACAGGCAACGTGCTTTCCGGTCGCACCGGGCTCGGACGCGATGCAGGCGTCTCCGCCGTTCGCACCGGATCGATGATGTTGCTTGCCGGATCGAACGCGAACCGTTCCTTCGCGACCGGACTGATCGCCTCAATCAACCGTCCGACCGGATCGTACCGATAGTCGGTTCCGCCCTTGCGGCTGTCCTCGATCCGCGACAACTGCCCCGCCGCGTCATAGCGATACCGCCGCTCCGCAAGCGGCGCAGGTGACGTCGATCGCTGGATCGTCTGCTGCAACACACGTCCGGCCGGATCGTAGTGCGTGCGCTGCCCAACCTTGCTCGACAACACGCGCACCGTCTCGCGATGAAGATCGTCGCGCTCGAACTGCACGCGCTCCTCGCCATCGAGCAGCATTCCGTGCACATGCCCCGAGCCATACATCAACCAGTCGACCACATGCCCGTCCGGCCGAACGGTACGCCGCCGATTGCCGAGTTCGTCGTATTCGTGATGCCAAACGTAGCTGCGCCGGTCGCCGAACAGATCGTAGGCGTGATGTTCACGCACCAGATTGCCAACCGGATCGAAGAAGAACTGCACGCGGCTGTACCGATTCACCGCGTCGATCAACCTGCCGCTCCGATCGTAGGCAAACCGCTCTTCGCTTTCCCCCGCGGCGCGCTTCAGCAGCCGGCCGTTTGCATCGACTTCGACCGAAGTCACGCAACCCGCTTCATCGATCGAAACGAGACTGCCGCTCACGCTGTCGTACTGATAGCGCGTCGACTTGCCGTCGAAGCCCACCTCCTCGATCAGCCGTCCCGCAGGATCGTAGTGAAACAGGTACGTCGCAAAGTTCGCATCGGTCAGCGCGGACAAGCGGCCGAGACGGTCATAGCGATACGCAACCGTCTGCCCGAGCGCGTCGGCGCGACTCGCAATGCGGCCGGCCGCATCGTAGCCATATCGCGTCGAACGATCGAGTTGATCGGTATGCCGCAGCAAACGGCCTTCCGCGTCGTATTGGACCTGCTCGACACCGGCAGGCGAACGCACTTCCGTCGGTTGTCCGTTCAGGCCGTAACGATAGGCAACCACGCCTCCGGCCGCATCTTTCGTCTCGATCACACGCCCGATATCGTCGTACCGCCACTCCGTCGCCTTTCCGGAGCAGTCCGTATAGCGCGTGATCTGCCCGGCATCGTTGTACTCGAGCGTCTTCGAGCCGCCCTTCGCATCGGTGATCTGCGTCGGCAAACCCTTGTCGTTGTATTCGTACTTCGTGGAATGTTCGAGCGGATCGATTTCCTCGACGACGTTGCCCGCGTCGTCGTACTTGCGCTGCCATACATGACCATTCGGATCGACGAGCCGGATCATCTGATCCTTGTCGTCATACGCCATCTCGACAACGCTGCCGTCCGCCCGCTCGTGCCGAATCAGGTTGCCGCGCGTGTCGTATTCGCGACGCTCGATGCTGCCGTCCTGCCGGATATGCAGCACCAGATTGTGATGGGCGTCGCGCCGGAACCACTCCTGGTTACCATCCGGATACACGATCCGATACACGTAGCCGTGGATGTTGAAGTAGTACCGCGTCATCTGACCGAGCGCGTCGGTCACGTAGGTCAGACGGATGTTCGGATTCCACGCGAGCCGGAGATCCAGACTGCCGTCGTCGGCGTATTCGCGAATGCATTTCGCGTCTGCGTTGTCTTGCGCGTCCGCGCCATCCCATTCGAGCGTCATCCCGCGGCCGGTTCGGTCCGTGTAACGCGTCACGAGGTGGCGGTGATATTGATACGTCCGCGCATTGCCATGACGATCGACCGCGCGCACGAGGTCCCCGTCCGCATCGTATTCGTAGCTCGCCAGTGTGCGACGCGCACCGTCCTTGAGCACGTGCTCGATCTGCACGATACGGCCGTGCCTGTCGTGTTCGAACGCGAGCACATTGCCACTCGCATCGATCAGGCGCGCAACGCGATCGAGCGCATCGTAGTCGAGCGTGATCGTGTTGCCGGCGCGGTCCTTCTGCATCGCAAGCCGGAACGCGTCGCCGCGGCGCTCGTACACATGCAGCACGTCATGGCCGTATGCGATCGTCACCCAGGTATCGTCGAGCCGCGACAGCGTCAGGTTCTCGGACAGATCGTCGTGCACCGCACCCGCCGCAAGCGCCGGGTACTCGATGCTGCGCCCTTCCGCATCGCGATAGATCCACTGATCGTTCTTGACGTCGATTCGCGTCGTATATGGCGTGATCCATCGTGCACCGAGTTCACCGTTGTCATAGGCTGACAGCCGGGAACGATAGGTACGCTCCCATACGACAGGCATGGCGCCCGGCAGGTCGAAATCCACGTGCGAAAACGTTTCGTCGCCGAACGCGAAATCGATGGATGCCGGTGATGCCCCGAGCCCGCATGCCTTGCACGCGCTCTTCCCCGGTCCTTCGGCCGGCGCTTGCCCGTCGGTTTTCTCGAGCCCCTCCTGCCCGCGCGTCTTCTTCGCCTGGCTCTTCCCGCTCGCCTTGACGTCCGCAGTCTGCTCATGAAGCTTTGCGCGTGCCTTGACGCGCCCGACTGCCTCGATCAGTTGCAAGACCAGCCACATCATCTTGCCTTCTTCACTGCCTGCAAGCGACCGAATCGATGACGCAATCTTCGGCGCTTCGGTCCGAAGGAACGTCACCGTGCTTCGAAACGGCTCGAGCCAGGCATCCGGCGCGAGCGTCGCCACGGTGCCCGCAGTCTTGTTGATGACCTTCTTCCCGAGCGCCTTGGTTCCTTCGTACGCGAATTGAATGCCGTCACCGACGCGGCTCGGGCTGTACCACGGCCGGTCGTCGGCCATCTTCTCTGCGAGCTGCTGCTGTCGCTTCAGATTCGCGTTGGCGTCGAAGAGCTGACCGTGCAGCGCCTTGTCCATGCCCGTCGCGAGCGCGAGCATGATTTCCTGGCATGTCGATGCACATCCGTCGAGCAGCTCGACGAGGCCAGCCTTCAGCTTGTTCAGAAAATCCTCGATCTCGGTCGCACACGTCGCGTTGATATGCGTGACCAGCACGGAGATGATCGCCGCGCCGAGATTGTTGCGGGTCGCCAGCAATTCGTGACGGACGAGCGCAAGCAGCGGGCGCGCCGACATCCGGAACGGCGCGAGTGTCGGGGGAATCGGAATGATGCCGAGCAGGTTGATCGCGAGGCTCATGTAATCGAGCACCTGGCCGCCGCGCTTCTCGATGATCTCGGCAATATCCCCGAGCGCGTCAACCATCGCCATGATGTTGCCGATGATCGGCACCGCACCGGCAAACGTCTTCACGTCCTCGAACGTGATGTGGTTGCCGCTGATCCGTCGCAACCACGCGTCGAAGCGGTTACCGACCGCGGCGACATCCTTGGCGGAAACATCGCTGAGCCAGGTAACAGCCTGTTCCTTCTCAGCGCCCGGTGGAAGTTGTTGTGCCATGTCGTTCTTCGTTCAATTCGTTTTTTCAAGACGGCTGACAAGCCGCGCTCTCTCAGGATTTCAACGGCCCGCCAAACCCGCTCGTCGGCAGCTTCATGCCCGTCGCGCCCGTGGCCGACGCCACGGTCGTGGCGCCCTTGCCCGCGATACCGGCGACGCCCGGCAATGCGCCCTGCAATGCGCCGGACGCCGCATTCGCCGCCGGCGCCGCCAGCGCGGCAAGCCCGCCCTGACGTGCGGCCTGAACCATCCCGGCCACCTGCTTCGCCGCACCGCTCAAGCTGGAGGCTGTCTGCAACGCCGACGCAACGCCGGCACCACCCAACGCGGTCGCAGCGGCCGGCAATGCGGCGCTCGCGAGCCCGCCGAGGGCCGCGCCCGCGCTGCCGCCACTCACCAGCCCCATCGCCGCCGTCGTCGCGGCCGGCGCCATCCCCTGCAGCTGGCTCGCGAGCTGTCCGCTCGCCGCGGCCTGCGCGGCTTCCGGCGACGGTTGCACGGGCTCCGCCGGCCACTTCGCCTGCTTGAAATAGTTCGCTGGCTGATCCGACTCGCGCGGATCCTTCCCGAATTCGACGCGCACCGCGCCCGGCGGCAACCCGCTCACAACCGTATGACCGCTGTCGTCGAGCGCGCCTTTCTTCAGCACGGCGCCGTTCACGTCCTTCACCGTGAACAGTCCGCCTTTCACCGCCTCGCCGTTCACGTACTTGTGAAACAGTTCGAGCTGCCCCGGCTGATCCGGCCGGGGGCTCGGCAACGGATACCCCATGCTCGCCGGCCCCGCGAACGTATGCGACGCCCCCTTCACATCGATCGCGCCCGGTGCATGGATCTCGATGTTTCCGTCCTTGATGCGGATATACCCGCCGCCGCTCGTCAGCAGAATCCCCTGATCGGCCGCGATCTCGATCCGGTCGGTGGCGGACACCACCTTCACCGCCTTCTGCGCGGTCACCTCGACGTTGTCCGACTGCGCCTGGATCTCCACCTTGCCCTTGCCCGCGAACAGCTTCATCCCCGCGTTCTGCACGAACAGGCTCAGCTTCTGCCCGATGCTCCCGATCAGCGACTTGCCCGCGGCCACGTGCACGCTCTGTCCGCTCGCCACGTTCACGTGATCGTTCGCGACGACGTGCAGCGACTGCTGCGTCGACATCCCGATGCCCGACGGGCTGCCGAACAGCATCACCGGCTCCTTGAACGCATTCGCACTGCCCGTGCCGCCGCCCGCCGTACGTCCACCGGACGCGTTGCCCGACTTGCTGTCCTGCGTCGCGTCGGTGAACGCGCGCATCGTTTCGTGCGCCTCCTTCAGGCTTTCCGCCTGATGCTGCTCGCTCACGCCCGACATCGCTTCGATCAGGCTCTCGCCCGTCACGAGCTGCTGCTGCGCTTCCTTCACGTCGAGCGGCTGGCTGTTCGCCGCCTTCGGATGGGTCGTCACGTACAAGCCCTGGCTCGCCCGCACCGCGCCGTACGCATCCGAGCGCAGATCGAAGCCGCTACCGAGATACGACCCGCGCGCATTGCCGTTCTGGTCGATGATGTAGCCGAGATGCAGCAGGCTGTTCGCGCTGCTGCTCATCAGTTGCACGCGGTTCTGCCCCGTCGCGTCGTCCATCACGAGCTGGTTGTAGCCGCCGCCCGAATACTCCTTCGACCGATACCCGGACAGGATCCCGTCGCTATGCCACTGCGGCTGGTTCGCGCCGTTATACACACGCCCGACGGCGAGCGGCCGGTCGCAGTCGCCGCCCACATGGTCGATCAGCACTTCCTCGCCGATGCGCGGCACGTGCACGCCGCCGTAGCCGCCGCCGGTATCCGACTGCACGACGCGCACCCAGCACGACGCGTTCTCGTTACCCGGGTTCAGGCGGTCCCACACGAACTGCACGCGGATCCGGTTCAGCTCGTCGGTATAGACTTCCTCGCCCTGCGGCCCGACGACGATCGCCGTCTCGAGATGCATCTTCGGCTTCTCGTGTTCGAACGGGCTGCGATACGGCACGCCCACGCGCTGTGCTTCGACCTCGACGAGATAGAAGCCGACCGAGCCGTCGTCATGCGGCACGCGAAACGCGGGGTCGGCGCCATAGCCGTCCTGCGCCTGCGTCAATGCTTCGCGCAGGCTGTACGGGAAATCGGCGCTGCTGCTGGCAACGGGCAGGTTGTTCTCGATCCACCATTCGACGCCGATCGCCGCGAATTCGCGCTGGTCGGCCGGATCGCGATCGTGTTCGGGATGGTCCGCCAGCGTGAAGCGCCGGCCAGCATCCATTGCACGCACGCCGCCCGCGCCGTGGAAGCGCTTCGCCTCCGACTCCCACTGCTCCATCCGGATCTTCGTCAGATGATCGCCGCGCGTCTGATCCAAATACGTGTACGCACCGGTGTATTCGTACACTTCGAGCTGGTCGGGCAATTCGCCCTGGCCGGCCATCGTCGGCAGCGACGTGCCTTTCGGATTCGACGGTTGCGACGGATTCTTGTAGTCGAACGTGCGTGTCGTTCGGGTCACGCTCTGCAGCGTGCGCGTGCCGGACCATTGCGTGAGCGCGTCGGTTTCGCTCGCCGCGCCGCCGTGATAGAAGCGCACGGCCTGCGGCGACAGCGGCGCGAACGCCTGCAGGTTGTCGGTGATCACGAGCGTATGCGACTTGCCGTCGTCGGCCTGCTGCCACGTGGAGTAAAGGCCTTCGCTCTCCATCAGCCGGTGCACGAAATGCCAGTCGGTATCGTGCTGACGCGTGTACGAACGGCTCGGCAGCGGCTTCGACAGCGCAAAGCGGAAATGGCCCTTCGCCTGCGGATGCTGGTCCAGCACGTCGCTGATGATCTGATCGACGGTCGTATCGTTCCAGATCCGCTGGTCGCGACGGAACTTCAGGAAATGGGTGAAATCGGCGAACGTGAGCTGATAGGTCGTGAGCCCGCCGTCGGCGCCCAGACGACGCGCGGTGTGCACGTAGCCATTCACCGGCCGGTAGCTGCGGTCGCCTTGCTGAATCCATAACGTGACCGGATGCGCGATCAGTTTTTTGAGTTCCAGATCGCTGTCGGTCGACAACACGTCCAGCGTGAATTCGTACGCGCGCCCGATGCGTGAGCGGCCGACTGCCCGCTGCACGGTCAGGACGTTGCTTCCCAATGGCGTCTCGAGCTTCAGCAACCGGTCCTGCTGAAGCAACCCGCCGCGCAATGCGGCGATCGTGTTCTGCATGTTCATGGCTACGGCCTTTTCTTCTTTTGACGCGCCCTCGGATGGCGCGCTGAGCGATTTCGCTCGCGCGATTTTACAGACAAATTACGGCCCGAATCGGAAAAATGACCTGATTTAAAAGAGTATTTTTAAGTGGATCCAGAATGCCCGCAGCGAACGGTTCGACCAGGCAGTCGCCGTGCACAGCCCATGCCGTCGCGCTGAATTGCCGCCTTGAATCCGCTGAAACCGATTGCAATCAGGGCCAATTCGACTTCCGGTGCGGCGCGGTTGCGAGTAGTGTCTACGTGCCCGTATTGCGGCCCATCGAGGCCACCCAGCGCCCGGTGCCCGTCGCTCACCACAACATCCTACTGACCACTGGAGATCCGCGATGAAACGTTCGAAGTTCCTGCTGTCGGGCCTGCTGCTCGCGTCGGCCCTCGGCTTCACGGCCGTCGCCGCGCATGCGGAAGACCTGCTCGATTCCGTGAAGAAAGCCGGCGTGCTGCGCGTCGGCCTCGAAGGCACGTATCCGCCGTTCAACTCGCGCGGCACGTCCGGCCAGCTCGAGGGTTTCGACGTCGACGTCGCGAACGCGGTCGCCGGCAAGCTCGGCGTGAAGACGCAATTCATTCCGACCGAATGGAGCGGCATCATCGCGGGCCTGCAGGCCGGCAAGTTCGACGTGATTGTCAACCAGGTCACGATCACGCCGCAGCGCAAGGAAGCGCTCGACTTCAGCCAGCCATACACGTACTCGGCCGCGCAGCTGATCCAGCGCAAGGACGACACGCGCAACTTCAAGTCGCTCGAGGATTTCAAGGGCAAGAAGCTCGGCGTGACGCTCGGCACCAACTACGACCAGATGGCGCGCAGCGTGCCGGGCATCGAGGTACAGACGTATCCGGGCGCGCCGGAGAAACTGCGCGACCTCGCCGCGGGCCGGATCGAGGCGACGCTCGACGACCGGTTGATGCTGCCGTACATGATCAAGACGTCGAACCTGCCGCTGCGCTCGGGTGCGGTGCTGAACGGCGGCAAGCAGGAGATGGCGATTCCGTTCCGCAAGGGCAATCCGAAGTTCGAGAAGGCGATCAACGACGCGCTCGATTCGCTGCGCAAGGACGGCACGCTGAAGAAGATCTCGACGCACTGGTTCGGCAGCGACGTGACTGTGCCGGTCGCGCAGTAAGCGGTTCGCCGCGCGTTCGATGCGTCACGTTTTTCGCTGCGGCGAAGGCGTGACGCGCGGTTGCAGCCTTCCCCCTTTGCCTTTTCCGTCAGGCCGCGTCGTCGAAGCGGGCAAGCAGCATCTGGCCGATCGGCGTCAGCGCCGGGCGCGTCGCCACCTCGTTCACGCGTACCTGCGTGTCGTCGACCAGCCGCTTTTCGACGAGCACGGCAAAGGCCGGGTTCGCGAGATCGACACTGTCGGGCGCACGCGCAATGCGCAGCAGCATCGAGAATTCGTGCGGGCTCAGCATGGTTCGTGTCTCCTGATCGTCCGCGATGCAGTTCGATCGGCGTCGATCGCGTTTTTGAATGGAATGGATGCGAGGCGGAAGCCGATGCGCTGCCGGGAGTGAGATCCCGGGTGAGCCTGCGCGACGCGGGCACGGCGTCGGATGCGGTCACGCGCACTCGGCTCGTGAAAATGCTGCCGCGATGGGAATGTGCAACGTTAGAGGTGCGGCGTGACGCGGGCGTGACAAGAAAAAGGGGTAACGACGGCGCTCGCGACATCGCGGCGCGCGACCCATGAACGAAAAAGGGGTTACGGAAAATTCCGTAACCCCTTTTCGGATTTGGTGCCGGCTGCAGGACTCGAACCCGCCACCTGATGATTACAAATCAACTGCTCTACCAGATGAGCTAAGCCGGCGTAGCGCGAGATTCTACCTCATTTCACGATCTTGAGGCGAGGTCTGCTGCCGCCTTTCGAGCCATCGCCGTCGGTTTTCGGCGGTTCGTCGGCGCCTTCGGACGGTTCCTCGTTCGCGCCGCTGTCGGCGACGGGCGCCAACGGCGATGCAGACTCGTCACGCGGCGCATCATCGGCCGACGCGGCGTCATCGTCGAACGCGCCCGAATCCTCGCCTTCGCCCGCGACCGCATCGACCTGGAACGCCATGCCCTGCCCGTTCTCGCGCGCATAGATCGCGAGCACGTTGGCCACCGGAATCTCGATCTTGTGCGCCTTCCCGGAGAACCGGGCCGTGAACTCGATCCACTCGTTGCCCATCTGCAACTGGCTCGTCGCCTCGAAGCTGATGTTGAGCACGATCTCGCCGTCACGCACGAACTGACGCGGCACGCGCGTCGAATTGTCGACCCTCACCGCGATATGCGGCGTGTAACCGTTATCGGTGCACCACTCGTACAACGCGCGCAGCAGATAAGGCTTCGTTGAAATCTCTTGCATCACAATCCTCGAACCCGGAGCGGGCGCGGCACACCGCGCCACCGCTCCGTCATGCCTTCATTGCAACATTAGCGACGCATGACCTTTTCGGACGGCGTCAGTGCTTCGATGTAGGCCGGACGGCTGAAGATCCGTTCGGCATACTTCATCAGCGGCGCGGCGTTCTTCGACAGCTCGATGCCGTAGTGATCCAGGCGCCACAGCAGCGGCGCGATCGCGACGTCGAGCATCGAGAACTCTTCGCCGAGCATGTACTTGTTCTTCACGAAGATCGGCGCGAGCTGCGTCAGGCGATCGCGGATCGCGAGGCGTGCCTTCTCGTGGTTCTTCTCCGCCGCCTTGCCCTTCTCGTTCTCGAGCGTGCTGACGTGGACGAACAGTTCCTTCTCGAAGTTGAGCAGGAACAGGCGCGCGCGGGCGCGCTGCACCGGGTCGGCCGGCATCAGTTGCGGATGCGGGAAGCGCTCGTCGATGTACTCGTTGATGATGTTCGATTCGTACAGGATCAGGTCGCGCTCGACGAGGATCGGCACCTGACCGTACGGGTTCATCACCGAAATGTCTTCCGGCTTGTTGAACAGGTCGACGTCGCGGATTTCGAAGTCCATGCCCTTCTCGAACAACACCAGCCGGCAACGCTGGGAGAACGGGCAAGTTGTGCCGGAATACAGAACCATCATATTTGCGTTTCCTCAAAAAAGCCGAGGGCCGGCACGCGGCGCAACCCCTTTCACGGGTTCCGCCTTGCGCCGGCCCCACGCCGGTCAGGCGTGTTTACTTGATATCTTTCCAGTATGCGGCATTCAGCCGCCAGGCCAGGAAAGTCAGGACACCGAGAAAGATCAGCACCCACACGCCAAGGCGCTTGCGGGTCTGCTGGGCCGGCTCGGACATCCATGTCATATAGGCCACCAGGTCGGCCACCGCAGCGTCATAGTCGGGCGACGAGAGCGTGCCCGGCGTGACCTGCTGGAAGCCGACGAGCACGTGGGCCTTCTCGCCCGTCTCCTCGTCCGTCTTGTCTTCGAATTTGGCTACGCGCTGCCCCTGCAACTGCCACAACACATGGGGCATGCCAACGTTCTCGAACACCGCGTTGTTCCAGCCGGTCGGCCGCGTATCGTCGCGGTAGAAGCTGCGCAGATACGTGTACAGCCAGTCGCGGCCGCGCGCACGCTCCTCGACCGACAGGTCGGGCGGCGTGGTGCCGAGCCAGTTCTTCGCGTCGTCGGGCCGCATCGCGACGGACATCGTGTTCCCGACCTTGTCGGTCGTGAACAGGAGATTCTTTTCGATCTCCTTCTGGGATATGCCCAGATCCGTCAGACGGTTGTAGCGCATCAGGTTCGCGCTGTGGCAGTTCAGGCAATAGTTTACAAACAATTGCGCGCCGTGCTGAAGCGAAACGAGATTTTCCGTGTTATCGGGCGCCCGGTCGAGCGGAAAATTGCCCTCCGCCCGCACGGCCGGCGCCGCCAGCAGCGCACACGCGGTCGCCCCGATCAGCGCGAGTGTCGAAAGCAGTTTCTTCATGTCGTTCTCTCCTCGCTCACGTTAATGGGGCTTGAAGCGCACCCGTTCCGGCGGCTGCTTGAACGTGCCAAGCGGCGTCCAGACGGGCATGCCGAGGAAGAACGCGAAATAGATCAACGCACAGGCCTGCGCGATCAGCGTCGCCGCCGGCGATGGCGGCCGCGTGCCGAGGAACGCGAGGGTCAGGAACGCCGCGACGAAGATCCCGAGGAACACCTTGTGGAACAGCGGCCGGTAGCGGATCGACTTCACCGGGCTGCGGTCGAGCCACGGCAGGAAGAACAGCGTGATCACCGCCGCGCCCATCACGACGACGCCCCAGAACTTCGACTCCGTCAGGTACATGAACACGACGATCGCGGCGGCCAGCACCGGCAGCCCGATCTTCCACTTGCCGCGCGCGCGGATCAGCGCGAGCACGCCGAGCAGCGCGATCACGATCATCAGCACGATCTTGAACGGGTCGGTGGTCGCGCGCAGCATCGCGTAGAACGCGGTGAAGTACCAGACCGGCGCGATCTCCGGCGGTGTCTGCAGCGGGTTCGCCGGGACGAAGTTGTTCGCCTCGAGGAAGTAGCCGCCCATCTCCGGCGAGAAGAACACGATCAGCGCGAACACCATCAGGAACACGCACACGCCGAGGAAATCGTGCACCGAGTAGTACGGGTGGAACGGGATGCCGTCGAGCGGGATGCCGTTCTCGTCCTTCTTCGCCTTGATCTCGATGCCGTCCGGGTTGTTCGATCCGACTTCGTGCAGCGCCACGAGGTGCGCGATCACGAGGCCGACCAGCACGAGCGGAATCGCGATCACGTGGAACGCGAAGAAGCGGTTCAGCGTGACGTCGGACACGACGTAGTCGCCGCGAATCCACAGCGACAGGTCCGGGCCGACGAACGGAATCGCCGAGAACAGGTTCACGATCACCTGCGCGCCCCAGAACGACATCTGGCCCCACGGCAGCAGGTAGCCGAAGAATGCCTCGGCCATCAGGCACAGGAAGATCGCGCAGCCGAAGATCCAGACGAGCTCGCGCGGCTTGCGGTACGAGCCGTACAGCAGCCCGCGGAACATGTGCAGGTACACGACCACGAAGAACATCGATGCACCGGTGGAGTGCATGTAGCGGATCAGCCAGCCCCACGGCACCTCGCGCATGATGTACTCGACCGACGCGAACGCGAGCATCGAGTCGGGCTTGTAGTTCATCGTCAGGAAGATGCCCGTGACGATCTGGTTGACGAGCACCAGCAGCGCGAGGGAGCCGAAGAAGTACCAGAAGTTGAAGTTCTTCGGCGCGTAGTACTCGGATACGTGCTTCTTCCAGGTGGACGTGAACGGGAAGCGCTGGTCGATCCAGCCGGTGAAACCTGTCGTGGAGACTTCGTTGTTGTCGGCGGCCATCACGCTTCTCCTTTCTCGTCCTTGCCGATCACGAGGGTCGTCGCCGACGTGAACATGTAGGGCGGGATGTCGAGATTCTGAGGCGCCGGCTTGTTCTTGAACACGCGGCCGGCGAGGTCGTAGGTCGAACCATGGCACGGGCACAGGAAACCGCCCGGCCAGTCGTCCGGCAGGTTCGGCTGCGGACCCGGCGTGAAGCGTTGGCTAGGCGTGCAGCCGAGGTGCGTACACACGGCCATCACGACGAGAATGTTCTTGCGATCGGCCCGCGACCGATATTCGTTCGCGCAATACGCGGGCAACGGCATCGAATACGGGGATTTCGTGGCCGGATCGGCCACTTCCTTGTCGGCCTTGACGACGTCGGCCAGCATCGAATCGGTGCGATTCAGGATCCAGACGGGTTTGCCGCGCCACGGCACGGTGACCATTTCGCCCGGCTTCAGACCGCTGATGTCGACCTCGACCGGCGCACCGGCCGCTTTTGCTTTCGCGGACGGCGCAAGCGACGCCGCGAAAGGTATGACGGTGGCGACGCCTCCTACGCCACCTGCTACGGATGTCGCAATCAGCCAGGTACGGCGGCCGCTGTCGACGCGTTTCTCTTCCTTGTCTCGCATCACACGCCCCACTTCTGAGTTGGATTTTCCGTCACGACTTTCCATTCCGCCGCTAGTTTGCTCGAATGGAGTCGTCATTTACAAGGCCCGGAGATGAAAATCCCTTCGAAGTGTTTGATAGTTAAGGGTTATCCCCCACTATCGGAGCAATTAAATCATTTCGCTTTTAAGCGAATGCTACATTGCGAAATTTCGATGCACCGCCGCAAATCCGGCGCTCAGACCGGATTATGAATATCGATAAAAAGGTGTTCGAGATCGAATTCCTCGGACAAGTGGCGCCCCAGCGCCTGAATTCCGTAGCGTTCGGTCGCATGGTGCCCCGCCGCAACGAACGCGACACCGCTTTCCGCCGCCGCGTGCGTGGTCGACTCGGATACCTCGCCGGTCAGGAACACGTCCGCCCCGGCGTCGATCGCCGCATCGAAATAGCTCTGCGCGGCGCCCGTGCACCACGCGATGCGGCGCAACTGCGTGTCCGGATCGCCGAGCACGAGCGGCGTGCGGCCGAGCGTGTGCTCGACCTTCGCGACGAAGTGCTCGAGCGTGACGGGCATCGGCAGCGTCGCCATCCAGCCGAGATCGCCTTCGCCGAAACGTTGCTCGCCGATCAGCCCGAGCTTCTCGCCGAGCTGCGCGTTGTTGCCGAATTCGGGGTGCGCGTCGAGCGGCAGGTGAAACGCGAACAGGTTCAGGTCGTTCGCGAGCAGCAGTTTCAGGCGCTGATACTTGCGGCCGGTGATCTGCGGCGCCTCGTTGCGCCAGAAATAGCCGTGATGGACGAGCACGGCATCCGCGCCCCATTCGAGCGCGGCTTCGAGGAGCGCGACCGACGCCGTCACGCCGGTGGCGATCTTCTCGATCTTGCGGCGCCCCTCGACCTGCAGGCCGTTCGGGCAATAGTCCTTGAAGCGCGCGGTTTCAAGGGTATTGTTCAAGTACAATTCGAGTTCGATCCGATCCATATAAACCTCTAATCCATTCAGATGCTTAGACGCTTCTGGCTGTTCTTCGCGCAGGCGGTGACCGTACTGCTCGCGCTGATGTTCATCGTCGTGACGCTCAAGCCGCAATGGCTGCAACGGCAAGGACAGCTCGGCAAGCAGCTCGCCACGCCGATCGTCGCGCTGCGCGAAGTCGCGCCGGGCATCGGCGGCGCACCGGCAACCACGTCGTATGCCGAAGCCGCGCAGAAGGCGATGCCGGCCGTCGTCAACGTGTTCTCCAGCAAGGACGGCTCGCTGCCGCCCGACCCGCGCGCGAAGGATCCGCTGTTCCGTTACTTCTTCGGCGACCGCAACGCCCGCAAGCAGCAGGACGAGCCGGCCGCCAACCTCGGCTCGGGCGTCATCGTGAGCCCTGAAGGTTACATTCTAACGAACCAGCACGTCGTGGACGGCGCCGACCAGATCGAAGTCGCGCTCGCCGACGGCCGCACGGCCACCGCGAAGGTGATCGGCAGCGATCCCGAAACCGATCTCGCGGTGCTGAAGATCAACATGACGAACCTGCCGACGATCACGCTCGGGCGCTCCGACCAGTCGCGCGTCGGCGACGTCGTGCTCGCGATCGGCAACCCGTTCGGCGTCGGCCAGACGGTCACGATGGGCATCATCAGCGCGCTCGGCCGCAACCACCTCGGCATCAACACGTTCGAGAACTTCATCCAGACCGACGCGCCGATCAACCCCGGCAACTCCGGCGGCGCGCTGGTCGACGTGAACGGCAACCTGCTCGGTATCAACACGGCGATCTACTCACGCTCCGGCGGCTCGCTCGGCATCGGTTTCGCGATTCCGGTCTCGACCGCGCGCACGGTGCTCGAAAGCATCATCACCACAGGCTCGGTCACGCGCGGCTGGATCGGCGTCGAGCCGCAGGACGTCACGCCGGAAATCGCCGAGTCGTTCGGGCTCCAGCAGAAATCGGGCGCGATCGTCGCGGGCGTGCTGCAGGGCGGCCCGGCCGACAAGGCCGGCATCCGGCCGGGCGACATCCTGGTGAGCGTCAACGGCGAGGACATCACCGACACGACGAAGCTGCTGAACGTCGTCGCGCAGATCAAGCCGGGCACGCCCACCAAGGTGCACGTCGTGCGCAAGGGCAAGCAGTTCGACGTGAACGTCGTGATCGGCAAGCGCCCGCCGCCGCCGAAACAGGCACTCGACGAGCAGGACAGCGACAGCGAATGACGGTCGGCGGGCGGCACGCCGCCTGCCGATCAGACGCGATGCGGAATTGAAAAAGGGCAGCCGGTGAATTGCACCCCAAAAGTTGGACACCCGTCCAACCTTTGGGGTGTTTTTCATGACGAAGTACAACGAGCAGTTCAAGCAACGCATCGTTGACGAGTATTTTTCCGGTGGAATTGGCATCCAGTCC